>JBGQLL010000018.1:0-24855 GCA_041500065.1 Pseudolabrys sp. | reverse complement strand
GCTTCGAATGGCAAACGATCGACATGAAGCAATATCCGAACGTGAGGCGATGGTACGAAACCATCGCCGCGCGGCCGGCGGTCCAGAAGGGCTACAAGGTGCCGAAGGACATGGGTCCGGTGCCGATGCCGGCCTGAGCCCAGCGCGCATCCGCTTGGACGCAGGCGCTACAAGCGAATAATCTCGCGCATGATTCGCTGGCGAAGGCGCCGGTCCCGTAACGTTGCGTTCCGCGTGGCATTCGCAAGCCCTCGAGGCCATGCCCAAACCACAGATCAAGCCGCAATCCGCAAAACCGGGCGTTGCCGACATCCTCCGGCGAGCCGTCGATCATCATCAGCGCGGGCAACTGACCGAGGCCGAGGCGCTCTATCGGCAAGTCCTTGCCGTTCAGCCAGGCAATTTCGATGCGCTGCACCTGTGCGGCGTACTCGTGCATCAGCGAAACCAGCCAGCCGAGGCACTTCAGCTGATCGCACGCGCGCTCAAGACCAATGCGCGCTCAGCGGCAGCCCATTCCAACTACGGCATCGTGCTGGCTGTGCTCGATCGCCACCAAGAGGCGCTTAAAAGCTACGAGCGCGCCGTCAAGCTCAAGCCCGACTATGCAGAGGCGCTCAACAATCGCGGCAATACACTGCGCGCACTAAAACGGGCCAACGACGCCCTGCAAAGCTTCGAAAGGGCGATCGCCGCCCGCCCCGGCTATTCCGAAGCGATCAACAATCGCGGCAACGCCCTCGTCGAACTCGGCCGCCATGAGGACGCGCTCGCAAGTTACGAACAGGCATTGTCGCATCGACCGGCCTACCCCGACGCGCTGGTCAACCGAGGCCAGTGCCTGGCCAAGCTCAACCGCCGCGACGAGGCACTGGCAAGCATCGAGCGTGCGCTCTCGTATCAGCCTCGCCATGGGGCCGCGCTGAAGGAACGTGGCCATTTATTGCGCGATCGCAAGCAGCTTGCGGAAGCGCTGAACTGCTACGAACAGGCCCTTGCCATCGCGCCGGACGACGCCGTCACCCATGCCAATCGCGGTCTGGTGTTGCGCGATCTCAAGCGCTTCAACGAAGCCTTCACCGCTTATGATCGCGCGCTGGCCCTCAAGCCTGATTATGTCGAGGTTGTCGTCGCCCGCGGTAACGTGTTCTACGAACTGCACGCCTACGACCAGGCGCTTGCGGAATATGAGCGCGCTCTGGAGATGCAGCCGGATTTCGCATTCGGCTTCAACAATCGCGGCAACGCGTTGAATGCGATGGGCCGTCACGACGAGGCGCTCGCCAGCTACGAACATGCGCTCGCGCTTAAGCCAGACTACACGGAGGCGCACAATAATCGCGGCAATGCGCTCCTCGACCTCAACCGGCCGGAAGAGGCGTTGGCCGACTACGAGTCGGCGGTGGCGCACAAGCCCCAGGCGTTTGCGCTGGTCAATCGCGGCAGTGCGCTGCGCTATCTCGACCGGACCGAAGAAGCGCTCGACAGCTTCGATCGTGCTATCGCGCTCGACCCCGAACTGGCGGAGGCGCATTGGAACAAGGCGCTTCTTTGCCTCGCTCTCGGCGATTTCGAGCGAGGCTGGGCCGGCTATGAATGGCGTTGGCGCGGTGCCACCGATCTTAGGCCACGCGGCTTCACGCAACCGCAATGGCGTGGCGAGGATCTGACGGGCAAGACCATCCTGCTGCACGCCGAACAGGGTTTCGGTGACAGCATTCAATTCGTGCGTTACGTGCCGTTGGTTGCCAGGAGAGGCGCCAAGATCGTTCTCGAACTGCCCGACAGCTTGGTGCCGCTGATCGGGAGGGTCGACGGCGTTATCGGCATGTGCCGGCGCGGCGAGGCGCTGCCGCAGTTCGACATGCATTGTCCGCTGCTGAGCTTGCCGCTCGCCTTCGGCACCACGATTGAGACAATTCCGGCATCGGTGCCTTATTTGTATGCGCCAGCCGAACGGGTCGAAAAGTGGCGCGCCCGTTTCGCAGGCCTCGAAAGGCCGCGGATCGGTCTGGTTTGGTCCGGCAAGCCGTCACACAAGAACGATCACAATCGCAGCATCGCGCTGTCGCAGCTTGAACCATTGCTGTCGCTCGCGGGCGTGCAATTCGTCAGCTTGCAGCGTGAATACCGGGACAGCGATCTGCCGGTGCTCAATCGCCTGCCGGTAATGCGGATAGACGATGCGCTTACTGACTTCGCCGAAACCGCGGCCGCGATCGGCGAGCTGGACCTGGTCATCGCCGTCGACACGGCGGTGGCGCATCTCGCCGGCGCGCTGGGCAAGCCGTTGTGGCTGCTGGTCTCCCACATCCAGGATTGGCGCTGGTTGGTCCAGCGCACGGATAGTCCTTGGTACCCCAGCGCCCGGCTGTTCCGGCAGCCACGCATCGGCGAGTGGGATGTCGTAATAGCCGGCATGGGGCACGAACTCGCTGAATTCTCCAAGACCTGCAGAACCGCGACCAAGTGACTGCACGGGTCAATTTTCCGCCGGATTGGGCTAGCATGCGCAGGCCATGGCTTCGCGACCCAAACAGGCGGCCTCCCGCCCCACCCCCCGTCTCTACCTGGTCACTCCGCCGATCGCGGACGCGACCGAATTTTCCCCTCAATTAACAGCGGCATTGGATGCCGGTGACGTAGCCGCCGTTCTGCTGCGCCTTGCTGACGCAGATGAGCGCAGCCTGATCAATCGTATCAAGGCGCTGGCAGCGCCGGTGCAGGACAAAGACGCGGCACTTTTGCTCGATGGCCGTGTTGAACTCGTCGCGCGCTCCGGTGCCGATGGCGCACATTTGACAGGCAGCGCTTCGTTCACGCGAGCGATCGAGCAACTCAAGCCCGCGCGCATCGCCGGCGCCGGTGGACTTGTCACCCGGCATGACGCCATGTTCGTGGCGGAGCAAGGGGCCGACTACGTGATGTTCGGAGAGCCGGACGCTGAAGGTGGCCGTCCAGCCTTGTCGGCAATCGAGGAACGCGTCGCCTGGTGGGCGGAAGTTTTCGAAATTCCATGCGTTGGATATGTTGCATCGCTCGACGAGATCGCGCCTATGGTCGCGGCTGGCACCGATTTCGTGGCGCTCGGCGATTTTCTGTGGGGGAATGCGAGCGAAATCGCAGCGATAATGAGTGAGGCTAGTCGTCATCTCCGACTACCGGAGCCGGCCGCATGAGCGGCAGATCGCAATGTTCCATTGCGCTCGCGGCGCTCGCAGCGGCTATCGTCGTCACGCCGACAGCAGCGCAGGTCACGAAAAATACGCCACCGCCATGGCCGCAGTCGCCTCCCATCTCCGCCCCCGCCGTCAGCACGGATCAGTCCAACATCGACGTCGCTTACGGCGCTTATCAACGGGGTCTCTATATCACCGCATTTAACGAGGCGGCCAAGCGCGCACAGCAGAATGATCCCGCTGCCATGACGCTGCTTGCGGAAATTTACGCGCAGGGCCTCGGCATCGGCCGCGACGATTCAAAGGCCGCGCAATGGTACAAACAAGCCGCCGCCAAGGGCGACCGCGATGCTTTATTCGCTCTGGCAATGTTCAATCTGCAAGGCCGCGCTGGCGCCCGTAATCCGGATGAAGCCGCACGGTTGCTCGATGCCGCCGCCAAGCTCGGTCACCCCGGCGCCGCTTACGACCTCGGGCTGCTTTATCTGCAAGGTCAGCAATTTCCTCAAGATCTCAAACGCGCCGGCGAACTATTCGCCGCCGCGGCGGAAGCCGGCAATTCGGAGGCGCAATACGCACTGGCTACGATGTACAAGGAAGGTCGCGGCGTGCCGAAGGATCCGAGCAAGGCGATGCGGCTCATGCAGCAGGCCTCGATCGCCGGCAATGTTGATGCCATGGTCGAATTCGCAATTGCGCAATTCAACGGTGAAGGCATCAACAAGGATGAGACGGCAGCCGCGGCGCTATTCTTGAAAGCTGCGTATCTCGGAAGTCCGATTGCGCAAAATCGTTTGGCGCGGATCCTGATGGCAGGTCGGGGCATGCCCGCCAACGCGACCGAGGCCGTCAAGTGGCACATGATCGCAAAGGCCTCCGGCAACAGCGATCCCGATCTCGACGTCTTTGCCGGCAAGCAAAAACCGGCAGTGATCGAGACGGCCGACAAGGCTGCCAGGAAGTGGTTGTCGACCATGGTGGCTATCCGCCCTTGACGGCGCCTGCCTTCGCGGGCAGACCGCACGCGCCATGCAACACTCCGCACTGCTCAATGTCATGATCGCAGCCGCGCGCAAGGCCGCGCGCGCTCTCAAACGCGACTTCGGCGAGCTGGAGAAATTGCAGGTATCACTGAAAGGCCCGGCCAATTTTGTGTCAGCTGCCGATCGCCGTGCCGAGGAGACGCTCCACGCCGAGCTGATGAAAGCAAGGCCGGGCTATAATTTTCTCGGCGAAGAAGGCGGGCGTCGCGAGGGCGCTGACAAAACCCACACCTGGATCGTCGATCCGCTCGATGGCACCACCAATTTCCTGCATGGCATTCCACAGTTCGCCATCTCGATCGCACTTGAGCGCGAACGAACCGTGGTGGCGGGGCTTATCTACAATCCGGCAAACGAGGAAATGTTTATCGCCGAACGAGGCAAGGGTGCATTCCTCAACGAGCAGCGCATCCGGGTCGCTGCCCGAAAGCGCCTTGGCGACGCAGTCATCGCCTGCGGGCTTCCGCACCATGGCCGTGGAGAGATCGGACTTTCCCTGAAAGAAACGGCTGCAATACAGGAACAGGTTGCCGGCTTGCGTCGTTTCGGCGCCGCCGCGCTCGACCTAGCCTGGGTCGCGGCTGGACGGCTCGACGGCTATTGGGAACGCGATCTCAAACCATGGGATGTGGCAGCCGGATTGATAATGGTCCGGGAAGCCGGTGGCTTCGTATCCGATTGCGACGGTGGCGATGATATTTTCGGCAAGGGACACATCGCTGCCGGGAATGAGACAATTCAGAAAGAGTTGGTAACGGCGCTCAAAAAGGCCGGCAAAGCCTAAGGCACCGCAATTTCAACTCAATCCAGCGGCTTAATGCCGGGCTGTGGTTCCACCACAACTGCTTTTTCCCTGTCATCGGACTGTGTCATAGTGCTCGGCAAGGGCTGCATTCCTTGTAACTCCTAAAGCTCATGGCCAAAGACCTCGATCCACTCAAGCTATCGTCTCCGCGCATCTTCCTGATCCGGATGCTCGTGTTCGTCATTCTCGTTGGGCTGGTTGCCTTCGTGCTCCACAAGCAAATTGAGGTCGCGTTCCTGGCCAATCCGGGCTTGAACGCGCTCATCCTCGGCGTAGAAGCAATCGGTATTGTGCTGTCGCTGCGTCAGGTCTTGCGGCTCTATCCGGAAATCGCGTGGGTCAACAATTTCCGCCTCGCTGATCCGGGCCTTGCAGTCGATCGGCCGCCGATACTTCTGGCTCCGATGGCCGCAATTCTCGGAAGCCGGGTCGGCCGCATGGCGATGTCGTCGCAATTGATGCGTGGCATCCTCGACTCGATCGCCACGCGTCTCGACGAGGCACGCGATATTTCACGCTACATGACCGGATTGCTCGTTTTCCTCGGCCTGCTCGGCACGTTCTGGGGTTTGATCGAAACTGTAAGCTCGGTCGGCGGCGTTATTCAGGGCCTCAAGGCGAGCGGCGACGCCGGCTCCATGTTCGACTCCCTGCGCGATGGCCTCGCTGCACCGCTCTCGGGGATGGGCATATCGTTCTCGTCCTCACTGTTCGGGCTCGCCGGCTCGCTGGTGCTCGGATTCCTCGACCTGCAATCGAGCCAGGCACAGAATCGCTTTTATACGGAACTCGAGGATTGGCTATCCACCACCGTCTACGATCAGGCGGCCGAGCCGACGCTTGCTCCCGTCGCCACCGGAGAGGTGCGTTCCGCGATTGATCGCTTGCGAGAAGCGGTCGATCAGGTTGAGGCCGGCAAGTCCGCTTCCGCCGCGATGGCCAACCTCGCCGAGGCGATCCAGGGGCTGGTGCATCATATGCGCACCGAACAGCAGATGATCCGCGATTGGGTGGACTCGCAAGCCGAACAGCAGCGCGAGATCAAGAAGCTGCTGGAGGTGATGGTGCGCGAGAACGTGAACCGTTGAGTTGAAACCTCATGGCGCTAGCACGGGCCCGCCGCGGCGACAGCGGCATGAACTACTGGCCGGGCTTCGTCGACGCATTGTCGACGTTGATCCTCGGTATCATTTTTCTGCTCACCGTATTTGTGGTCGTGCAGTTCTATTTGCAGCAAGAAGTGGCCGGAAAGGACACGGCTCTCAGCCGACTGAATGCGCAGATAGCACAGCTCACCGAACTGCTGGGACTTGAGAAGTCAGGCAAGACCAACCTCGAAGATCAGCTCTCGCAATTGCGTGCGACGCTTGCCACCGCCGAAAATGAACGGGACAGGCTCAAGGGCGCCGCTGAAAATGCCGGCGCGGGCGCCGCGGCGGCTCAAGGCAAGGTTTCGGAGCTCACCGGCCAGCTCGAAGGCGAGAAGAAATTATCCGCGCGCGCACTGGCCCAGGTCGAAGTGCTCAACCAGCAGATCGCGGCGTTGCGCCGCCAGCTCGCGGCACTTGAACAAACGCTCGACGCCTCCGAGAAAAAGGATAAGGAATCCCAAAGTCGCATCACTGAGCTTGGCCAGCGCCTGAATTTGGCCTTGGCCGAGCGTGTCAACGAACTAAAGCGCTATCGTTCGGATTTCTTTGGCAAGCTTCGCGAAATCCTCGGCAACCGCACGGACGTGCGCGTGGTTGGCGACCGTTTTGTGCTGGAATCCGAGGTTTTTTTCGATACCGGCAAGGCCGATCTCAAGCCCGAAGGCCGTGCGGAACTGGACAAGGTGGCGGGAGCGTTGCTTGAGCTGGAGAAACAGATCCCGACCGAACTCGCCTGGGTCCTCCGCGTCGATGGCCACACGGACGTACGACCGATCGGCGGCGGCGGCGTGTTCAAGTCGAACTGGGATTTGTCAGCGGCGCGCGCAATCGCGGTCGTCCAGTATCTCATCGGCAAGGGCGTGTCGCCGCAACGGCTGGTCGCTGCCGGTTTCGGCGAATTTCAGCCCATCGACCTCGGCAAGACCGAGGATGCCTACAAGCGCAATCGCCGCATCGAGTTCAAGCTGACCGAACGGTGAGCGAGAAAATCTGCACGCTGCGCCGATACGCCCCCGCCGACGAAGACGCGGCGATCGAGCTGTGGCGGCGCACTTGGGCAAAACACTATCCGCATCTTGATTTTGATGCGCGTGTTCCGTGGTGGCGTGAGCGCTGGCGCACTGAGCTGGTGCCGACCGCGCATATCGTGCTCGCAGAGCAAAATGGCGCGCTTGCCGGTTTCGTCACGATCGATCCAAAGACGATGTATCTCGATCAGATCGTGGTCGCGCCTGAACATTGGGGTTCAGACATCGCCCTTGTCCTGCTTGACGAAGCCAAACGCCTCTCGCCGCGAGGCGTCGACCTTCTCGTCAACAAAGACAATTTTCGCGCCATCCGATTTTACGAAAAGCACGGCTTCACTTACGCAGGCGAGGACAAAAACCCGGTGTCGGGGATAGCGGTAAACAGAATGGCATGGCGCCCCTAGCCAATTTCGAACTGCAATTTCGCCAGACGGGCGTAGAGGCCACCAGCGGACGTAAGCGAGGCGTGAGTCCCCTCCTCCACGATACGTCCGTGATCGAGCACCAGGATACGATCGCAATTCTGCACGGTGGCGAGCCGATGCGCAATCACGATGGTGGTGCGATTGAGCATGAGTCGTTTGAGCGCCTGCTGCACCAGAGTTTCGCTTTCCGCGTCGAGCGACGATGTTGCCTCGTCTAGCAACAAAAGCGGCGCTTTGCGCAAAATGGCGCGCGCAATCGCGATACGCTGGCGCTGGCCGCCCGACAATGTGACGCCGCGCTCGCCAGCGGGCGTCTCGTAGCCCAAAGGCAGCCGTTGAATGAACTCCGACGCGTGTGCCGCTTCCGCTGCCTTCTCGATCTCGGCGGCGGTGGCGCCAGGCCGCCCAAACTGAATGTTTTCCCGCACGCTCATCCCGAAAACAACGGCATCCTGAGGTACCAACGCAATGCGCTCGCGCAATTCCGCCGGATCCACGTCGGTGAGACGCACGCCGTCGAAGCTGACGCTCCCCGACAACGGATCATAGAACCGCAGGATCAACTGGAAGACCGTACTTTTGCCGGCACCGGATGGGCCTACCAATGCGAGCTTTTCACCCGGCGTAACTCGAAATGAGACACGATCGAGAACCGGCATGTCCGGGCGGCCGGGATAGCTGAAGCTTACATCACGAAATTCGACTGCCCCGCTTGCCGGCTTCGGCAGGGCCGTCGGGCGTGGCGGCGTCTTGATCTGCGGCTCGACGTCCAGGATTTCAAAGAGGCGCTCGGCAGCGCCAGACGCCTGTGCGATTTCTCCCCACACCTGGCTAAGCTCGCTGAGCCCTCCGGCAGCGAACACAGCGTAGAGCACAAATTGCCCAAGCCGGCCCGGCGTGATGTTGCCCGCGAGCACATCCTGCGCACCGACCCACAGCACCACGACGATGCTGGCAAATACCAGAAAAATCACCACCGCAGTGAGCACGCCGCGCGCCTTGGTGGCTCCGCACGCGGCGGCGTAAGCCTGCTCGACTGCGGAGGAGAAACGTGACTGCGCCAGCTTCTCATTTGTAAAAGCCTGCAACGTACGCATTGCGCCGATGAGTTCGTCGGCGTAGCCGGATGCTTCGGCGAGCGTGTCCTGTGCCGCACGCCCCCGTATGCGCACCGCGCGGCCGAAGCCGACCAGGGGAAGCACGATCACGGGAATTGCGGCGAGCACGAACAAGGACAGCCGCGGGCTCGTGACGACCATCATGGTGGCGCCGCCCACCAACAGAAGCAGGTTACGCAGTGCGATCGATATCGAGGCTCCAACAGCGGATTTAATCTGCGTGGTGTCGGCGGTGAGGCGCGACACAATCTCTCCGGTTCGTTCCGCATCAAAAAACGCGGAAGACAATTGCGTAAGATGCGCAAAAACGTCAGAGCGCAGATCGGCGACGATCCGCTCGCCCAGCGTCGTGACCAGGTAGTAGCGCAGCGCACTGGAGACCGCGAGCACGGCGACGACCCCGATCATCACCATGAAATAACTGTCGATCAGCTGTACGGCCTTGTCGGAAAAGCCGAAATCGATCATGCGGCGGACCGCCACCGGCACGATCAGTGTCGTGAGTGCGGCAACGATCAGCGCGGCCAATGCGGCAAGTGCGCGACCGCGATAGCGCGCGATGTAGGGCATGAGCCGCGCAAGCGGCTTAATTTTCAGCTTGCCCCGCCCTTTGGACGCGGGCGCGGCGGCAACGTCGAGGCCCCGCCCATCGCTGGAAAAACTCATGCACCGTCCCCGCGACCGCCCCCAACATCATTAATGCCTTGCGGGCCCGAGGGTGGTCAATTGCGTGGCTTGCCGCCTGTGACGGGCTGCTGTATAGGAGCCACCAAATTCAGCCCTTATTGGCGCGGCTGCGCGCCCGGAAACTGACGATGAAACAAGATATCCATCCTGGCTACCACACCATCAAGGTGGTGATGACTGACGGCAGCGAATTCACCACCCGCTCCACATGGGGCAAAGAGGGTGATGTCCTGCATCTCGACATTGACCCGAAGTCGCATCCGGCCTGGACCGGCGGCCAACAGCAGCTCGTCGATCGCGGCGGCCGCGTGTCGCGCTTCCAGAAGAAGTTCTCCGGCTTTCTGAAGGCGGACGAGAAAAAATAGGCGCTCGTGCCTGCATAAACAAAAACCCCCGCAATGATGCGGGGGTTTTTTGCTTTTAGCCGGGCGAGCGCCTAAACGCTTTCCGCGCCGAACGCGGCCTTCAGCAAGCCAAGCTGACGCTCCACCGGATTGCCTGGCGCAGGACGTTCGGCGGGACCCTGATTGTAGATCGTTGCGTCGAGGCGGCGCACTTTGGCGTACAACTTTCTCGAGCGCTCAATGAGCTCGCGAAGCGCTATCGGCACCAGCGCGATATTGTCGGTATCGTAAGAATCGGCGCTCGCAAGCTTGACCTTGCTCTTTTCCTTGCTGGCCTGAGCGAGCGACATCTCGCCTTCCTTCACCGCGCGGTGAAGCAGAAGCCATGAGGCAAGCTGCATCAACCTGGTGGTGAGCCGCATGCTTTCGGTGGCGTAGGCCAGCGCCGCAGCACGTTCGAGTTTCTTGGATTGCTGCCGGCCGGGACCGTCGAGATATGTTGCGGTCTCTTCGACCAGAGCCATGCCGTCACGGAACAAGTCCGCAAATGCCTGCGAACTGGCGAGCCTCTCTCCGAACGACACCGGTTGAGTTTCGCTCAAGGATTTTTCAGACATTACGCCACACGCCTCACCAGGGGCAGATACACACCCCGTATACGATTGGGTAAGCATGGCGCGCGCGAGCCGCCTCTGTCCAGACGGCAACATGGTTAACATTGCGATATAGTTGCCAAGCGAAGTGAAGGGTTCGCGCATTCGCCCGCGCATTTTGACCCATATTGGCACAAAAAAAGGAGCCGCCGTTGCCGGCGGCTCTAAGGTGATAACAGGGAGGCGTCAAACAGAGTGGACAGGAGCCACTCAATGTCCACATGAAGATGGACGCACCAGTAATGGTCGAGAAAGCTTAACGACACCTTAAGAAGACGGGCGCAATGCCAAATATTTTCAGGCGCTCCAACACACGGATACCTGCGTTGCCGCGCGACAACGTCGAACGATTTCAACGTTTGAAAAACTGGTCGGCAGCTGTGCGCGACGCTCGCTTTTGTTTCATGTCGGCTTCAAGGCGGTTGATCTCGTCGTGCAACAGTTGCACGCGAAGGCCGAGTTCTTCGACCGAAAGCAGTGTGAGATCCTGTCCAATCTCATGTGCGATTTTCTTTTTCGGTTTGTCGTCCTCGTCGATTGCCGGCATGGTCGGCCTCCTGCAAGCGCTGCAAGCGGAACTTAGCCACAGCGGCTTCGGTTGTCACATCGGCAGGGCCCGCCTAAAGAGGGCTCCCATTTTCCAGAAACAGAGGAACGGATGGCCGCGCTACCAACCAAAATGACTGCGATCGGCATCAAAGCAGCCGGCGGACCGGACATGCTTGTGCCCGAACAACGCCCGGTGCCAGTCCCGGGTGACGGAGAGATTCTGATCAAGGTGGCGGCTGCTGGCGTGAACCGTCCTGATGTGATGCAACGCATGGGCCTTTATCCGCCTCCGCCCGGCGCGCCGGATATTCCCGGGCTCGAAATTGCCGGCGAGGTCGCAGCGCTCGGTGCCAACGTCAAACGGTGGAAGCTCGGAGATCGGGTGATGGCCCTCGTGGTCGGTGGCGGTTACGCCGAATACTGCATCGCGCATGAAAGTCATGCGCTGCCAGTGTCTGGTCTATCGATCGTCGAAGCGGCGGCGGTACCGGAAACTTTCTTCACGGTCTGGCACAACACATTTGAACGCGGCGGCCTCAAGAGCGGCGAAACGCTATTGATCCACGGCGGCTCGTCAGGCATCGGCACCGCCGCTATCCAACTCGCGAAGGCATTCGGCGCACGCGTCATCACCACCGCCGGTTCGCAAGAAAAGTGCGACGCCTGCCGCAAGCTCGGCGCCGACGTCGCCGTCAACTACAAGACCGAGGACTTTGTCGCGGCCACGAAAGCGGCCACGGGCGACAAGGGCGCCGAGGTCATAGTCGACATGGTGGGTGGGGACTACATCGCGCGCAACTACGAAGCCGCCGCGGTGGAGGGGCGTATCGTCCAAATCGCATTTCAGGGTAGCCCGAAAGCGACAGTGGATTTCCGCCGGATCATGCTCAAGCGGCTGCACCATACCGGCTCAACCTTGCGCTCGCGCTCCGTGGCCGACAAAGGTGCCATTGCGCGCGCAGTCGAGGACCATGTGCTGCCCCTGATAGCGGCTGGGAAGGTCAAACCGGTCATTTACAAAACATTCCCGTGGAGAGATGCGGCTGCGGCCCACGCGCTTATGGAAACGAGCGCCCATATCGGCAAAATTGTGCTAACCTTTTGACCTAACGTTCGTTTCTTCAAAAGCCGCGAAAACGGCGCAATGTCCGACTTAAACTGAACAGGGTGAGATTGTTTGGATATTTTCACCGTCGGCGAGCCCAGAGCCCACGGCTGAAAGGCGATGCCGCGGGCGGGGGTTTTGTTTTGGCCATGACTCGTTGCCTGACGGCCGTAGCGGTCACGATCGCCGCTTCGCTGCTGGCGGTTCAAACCGCGCGAGCCGTGGAAGCCGTGAACGTGCGGCTCGATGCCGCCGCCATCGATTTGACCGCCGCAACCGAGGTGCAAAAGACCGACGGCGACCGCATCCAGGTTTCCACTGCGCCCGGTCCGGACGGAATCGTCCGACGCATCGAGGTGCGCGCGCGCGAGGGTAACAACAACTGGGCGGTCCTCGCGCTCACCAATAACAGCGATGAGCAGATCGACCGCCTGATCGTCGTGCCGCACTACCGCATGGTCGGCTCCGGCCTGTTCTGGCCCGACCTCGGACTTTCGCGCATTGCAGCAATCACGCCTTCGACCGGCGATCGCCCGGTGCGTCAGGAGGGAACGACTGCGGATGTTTTCCGTATCACGCTCGACCCCGGCACCGTCATAACCTTGGTCGCTGAACTTCGAACCGACAAACTCCCGCAGATCTATTTGTGGGAACCGGACGCCTACAAGGACAAGGTCAATTCCTTCACTCTGTATTACGGCATCGTTATCGGTATTGCCGGGTTGCTAGCACTGTTCCTCACCATCCTGTTTGTGGTGAAGGGCTCGATAATGTTTCCAGCCGCCGCTGCACTCGGCTGGGCGGTGTTGATCTACATCGGCATTGACTTCGGATTCTGGGGCAAGGTGTTCGATATGTCAGCCGGCGCCGAACGCGTTTGGCGCGCCTGCGGCGAGGCAATCCTGTCGGCGACGCTGCTGGTCTTTCTGTTCGCCTATCTCAATCTGTCGCGCTGGCATGTGCGATACGCTCACATCACAATCGCTTGGCTTGCAGCACTTGCGGCGCTGGTCGCTGTCGCGGTATTCGAACCCGCCGTCGCGGCCGGCATCGCCCGCATGTCGCTCGCCGGCATCGCAGTGCTCGGGCTCGCCCTCGTCATCTACCTCTCGACCCACGGCTTCGACCGTGCGGTGTTGCTGATCCCGACCTGGTTGTTGCTGGTCGTGTGGACCACAGCTGCCGGCCTCGCGGTCACGGGCCTCGTTACAAACGATATCATCGGTCCGGCACTCCTCGGCGGCCTGGTGCTGATCGTCATGCTGATCGGCTTCACTGTCATGCAGCATGCGTTCGCCGGTGGCATCACCCACGGCATCGTCTCCGACGTCGAACGGCGTGCGCTTGCGCTCACGGGCGCCGGCGATCTGATCTGGGACTGGGATGTTTCAGCCGACAAGGTATTCACCAGCCCGGAAACCGAGCACATGTTGGGCCTCAAACGCGGCACGCTGGAAGGGCCAGCGGCGACCTGGCTTGAAGTGCTGCACCCGCTCGACCGCGACCGTTTCCGCGCCTCGCTTGACGGCGTCGTCGAGCAGCGCCGTGGCCGCCTGACGCAGGATTTCCGGCTGCGAACCGTCGACGGACACTACCTTTGGTTCGCACTCAAGGCGCGCCCCGTGGTCGGTTCCGATGGCGAGGTTGTGCGGCTTGTCGGAACCCTCACCGACGTGACCGATTTCAAGAATGCCGAGGAACGGCTACTGTTCGACGCAGTCCACGACAACCTCACCGGCCTGCCCAATCGCGAACTTTTCATCGATCGCATGGAGGCGGCACTCGGCTTCGCGCGCGCCGAACCGCAAATCCGCCCATCGATTGTTGTTATCGATCTCGACCGCTTCAAGCAGGTCAACGATTCTGTCGGCATCGCCGTGGGCGATTCGATCCTGTTGACCATCGCGCGACGGCTTTCGCGCCTGCTCAAGCCGCAAGACACATTGTCGCGTCTCGCCGGCGATCAGTTCGCACTGATCGTGCTGTCCGAGCGCGAGCCCGCTCGTATTGTGGCTTTTGCCGAAACCATCCGGCGAACCTTGCGGGCACCCATTGCCTTCAACGACCGCGAGATCTTCCTGACCGCTTCAATAGGTTTGGCTCTTGCCGAGAATCACGCGCAGCGCACCGAGGAGGTGCTCAAGGACGCCGAGCTCGCAATGTACTACGCCAAGCGTATCGGCGGCGACCGTATCGAGATCTTCAAGCCGGCCATGCGCTCTCGCAAGACCGACCGTCTGGCCATGGAATCGGAATTGCGCCGCGCCATCGAACGCGAAGAGATCAAAGTGCTCTACCAGCCGATCGTAAGGCTGGAAGATCGCGCCATTGCCGGCTTTGAGGCGCTTGCACGCTGGGACCACCCAAAACTCGGCCGCCTGTCGCCGGCGGAGTTCATTTCCATTGCCGAAGAAATCGGCCTGATCGTCGATCTCGGGCTTTTTGTACTCGATCATACCGCCCGGCAGCTCGCGCAGTGGCAGGCAGCCACCCGTTCGCGCGAGCCGGTATTCGCCAGCGTGAACGTGTCATCACGTCAATTGCTGCGACACGACCTGATCCAGGATTTGCGCAGCGTGCTTGGGCGTACTGCGCTCGCGCGCGGCACGCTCAAGCTCGAAATCACCGAGTCGCTCGTGATGGAAAACCCCGAGCATGCGGCGCAAATGCTGACGCGCATCAAGGAACTTGGCGCGGGTCTGTCGCTGGACGATTTCGGCACCGGCCATTCCTCACTCGCCTACCTACAACGGTTTCCGTTTGATACCATCAAAATCGACCAGTCATTCGTGCGCACCACACCGCGAGGCACAAGACCGGTGATCCTGCGCTCGATCATCGCACTCGCACACGATCTCGGCATGGAAGTTGTGGCCGAAGGCGCCGAAACCGATTCGGATGCGGTCGAGCTCTATCAGCTCGGGTGCGAATATGCGCAAGGCTTTGCCTTCGGCGAGCCGATGACCGCAGACGCCGCGCGCGACCTCTTGATCGACAAGCCGACCCGGCTACGCGCGCTAAAGATTGCTTCTGAGTGATCCTGCGAAAGCGGGACGCTCGCCGGAATTCACGCGTGGCCGGCTTCGCTCGACAGCATGCCGGGGTCGATGCCGATCTTGCGCAGGGCTTTTTCGTATTTTGTGTCAGTGTCCCGACCGAAGATCAGTTCGGGGTCGGCTGCGCAATGTAGCCAGCCGTTTTGCTGAATTTCCTGCTCGAGTTGCCCCGGGGCCCAGCCGGCATAACCAAGCGCAAGGATGGCGCTGGCCGGCCCATTGCCGCGTGCGATCGCCTTGAGAATGTCGAGCGTCGCCGTCAGGCAGATGCCTTCATCAATCGGCAGCGTCGAATTTTCAATAAAGAAATCCGCCGAGTGCAGGACAAAGCCACGTCCGGTTTCGACCGGTCCGCCCTTAAGCACCTTCACGTCTTCGGCGCGATTCGGCAGCTGGATACGTTCGGCGGCCGGAATGACTTCCAGCTGCACCAGCAGATCGGGAAATTTGATGTTAGCTGCGGGGTGGTTGACGATGATGCCCATGGCGCCTTCGGTCGAATGCGCACAGACATAGATCACAGCGCGCGTGAAACGCTCGTCATTCATCGCCGGCATGGCGATCAGCATTTGCCCGTCCAGATACCCGCGCCCGGGGGCCTGCTGCACCGCCGCCTTGCGTGAAATCTTCATGACAAAAGGTTACCCGATAGACCCGCCTTTGCAAACGAAGCTTGCGGCCGAAAGTTCAATCGTTCACCGTCATAATTCAATACGACAATTGTGGCAGCGACCAGCCCGGATCATGTTCAACGGCCGCTCACAATGAATTCAGTGGCATGGCATGCCGTTACCAACTAAAGCGTCCGTGATGGCCAATATTCACAGATCACTGCGTGTCGCGCTGGCCGCCTGCGGAATCGCAGCCCTGTCAGGGGCGACGGCTCATGCCGCCGGCGACGAATCACCATGGAGTGAGGACATCCGCTCGGCGATCAGACTCCTCGCGGGCACCAACAGGGGCGGCGATGCTCCGTTGCGGGCCGGCATTGAGATCAAGATGCAATCTGGATGGAAAACATACTGGCGCTACCCAGGCGATTCCGGCGTGCCCCCGCATTTCGATTTTTCGGGTTCGGACAATCTGAAAAGCGCCACTGTGCTCTATCCGGCGCCGCACTTGTTCACCGACGAGACCGGCCAAACACTCGGCTACAAAGACAAGGTGATCCTGCCGCTCGTGGTTTTACCGCAGCAGCAAGGAAAGCCGGTACGACTGCGCGTGAAGATTGACTATGCGGTATGCGAAAAGCTGTGCGTTCCAGCGGAAGGACGTGCAGAGCTTACGCTCGGCGCCGCCCGCAGCACTCAGGATTCGGCCTTGGCAGCAGCCGAGGCGCATGTACCGAAGCAGATGACGGCCGCGCAGCTGGGACTGACCACGCGTCGCGTCACTAACGGAACAAAATCTCTGATTTACGTCGACCTCGGTGCGCCCGCAGGCAATTCGGTCGAATTGTTCGTCGAAGGACCGACACCACAATGGGCCCTGCCCATTCCGAAGCCCATGCAAGGCGCAGCGCCCGGTCGGGCCCAATTCAGCTTCGAACTTGACGGATTGCCGCCGGGCGTCGATCCCAAAGGCCAATTCGATTTGACCTTCACCGTGGTCACCGGCGAACGCTCAGCCGAGGTCAAAACCCATCTCGACTAATCGGCGGCAAGGGCGTAATTACCGCAACCAAGAAACGAAAACTTCCGCAACGCGAGAGGACACCCATGCCTATCAAGGTCGGCGATCGATTGCCCGATGCCAAATTCCGAGTCATGACGACCGAGGGTCCGGTCTGGAAGACCACTGATGAAGTTTTCAAAGGTCGCAAGGTGGCGCTTTTTGCGGTGCCCGGCGCGTTCACTCCGACCTGCAACAATCTTCATATCCCGAGCTTCCTGAACAACGCCGCCGCAATCAAAGCGAAGGGCGTACACACAATCGCGGTGACTGGCGTCAACGATGTGTTCGTCATGGAAGCCTGGAAAAAATCGACCGGTGCCGAGGGCAAGATCGATTTTCTCGCCGACGGCAATGGCGAATTCGCGAAGGCGATCGATATGGCTTTCGACGGCTCCGGCAATGGCCTCGGCACGCGATCGAAGCGCTATTCGATGCTGGTCGATGATGGCGTCGTGAAAAAGCTCAACATCGAGGATGCGCCCGGCAAGTGCGAAATTTCGGGCGGCCAGACCTTGCTGGGGCAGCTCTAGATCCAGCCAGGAATTAAATGATGGCCGGGCACGTCCCGGCCATTTCGTTTTCCGGCCGCTATTCTGTCTTCATCGCGCCTGTTGCTCCCGCGCGCGCCGCGACAAGACCTTCGCGTGCGAGTTCGTCTGCGCGTTCGTTCTTGGCATGGCCGGCATGGCCCTTGACCCAGTGCCAATGCACATTGTGATGGCGGAGCGCCTCATCAAGCCGCTTCCATAGGTCGACATTTTTCACCGGCTTCTTGTCGGATGTGCGCCAACCATTTTTTTTCCAGCCGTGAATCCACGTCGTGATCCCATTCTTGAGGTACTCGCTGTCGGTATGAAGATCGACGGTACACGGCCGTTTGAGCGACTCGAGAGCCAAGATCGCGGCCATCAACTCCATGCGATTGTTTGTGGTGTGCGGCTCGCCGCCTTTGAGTTCTTTTTCGTGGCCGCCAAAAGTGAGGATCGCGCCCCAGCCTCCGGGGCCGGGGTTACCCGAGCAGGCGCCGTCGGTGTGAATGGTGACGCGCTGCTCGCTCATGCGTCGAGGCCGTAATCCAGCATGCTTTTCGCCGACTGGTGGAAGCGCAGCTTGCGATAATATTCCAGCGGATCTTTCGGCCGCACCAACGCGCCATCCGGCACTGCCAGCCAGTCAACCAGCCTCGTCAGCAGGAAGCGCATGGCCGCGCCGCGCGCAAGGACGGGAAACGCGTCGCGCTCGGCCGCCGAAAGCGTACGCACCTTGCCGTAACCATTGAGGAGCGCGCGCCCCTTGGTGACGTTGTAGGAATGGTCCGGTTCAAAGCACCAGGCGTTGAGGCAGACGGCGATGTCATAGGCGAGCGTATCCGTGCAGGCGAAGTAAAAGTCGATGAGGCCGGAAAGCTTATCGCCGAGGAAGAATACGTTGTCGGGAAAGAGATCGGCATGAATCACGCCGTGCGGCAGCTCGCGCGGCCAGGACTTTTCCAGGGCATCGAGTTCTTTTGCGATTTCGGCGCAAAGTCCCTGCCTGACGCTGTCGCCCCTGGCCTTGGCATGCTCGTAGAGCGGCCGCCAGCTCGCGATCGACAGTGCGTTGGCGCGCTCTAGCTTGAAATCCGCACCGGCGCGATGCAGCTGCGCCACCGCCTCGCCCACCGCCGCACAATGGCCGGGATTGGGCCGCCGAATCCACAGCCCATCGAGAAAGTTGACGATCGCTGCCGGCCGCCCTGCGATCTTGCCGAGCATGCCGCCCTGTTTATTCTTCACCGGTTGCGGACAGGTGATGCCGCGGGCTGCCAGATGCTCCATCAGCCCCAGGAAGAACGGCAGATCGCCTTCGGCGACGCGCTTTTCATAGAGCGTAAGAATGAAATTGCCGGCGCCGGTGTGCACCAGGAAATTGGAATTCTCTACGCCTTCCGCAATGCCTTTATAGGCAAGCAGTTCACCGAGGTCGTAACTGGAAAGAAAGCGGGTGAGATCTTCCGCCGAAACGTCGGTGTAGACCGCCATGAAGCGTCACTCCGCCGCCTCGTGCTCGCGCAGCGGCCGGGGCAGCGGGAAGAACACCCCCTCCTCCGTTGCCGTGATGGTTTCGGTGTCGAGTGTGAAGCGCTCGGCGAAGGCACCCATGATCTCCTCAACCAGCACCTCCGGCGCCGACGCGCCGGCGGTGATGCCCAGCCGCGTCACACCGTCAAATTCGCTCCAATTGATATCGGCGGCGCGCTGCACCAGCATCGCGCGCGGGCACCCCGCCTTCTCTGCAACTTCCTTGAGGCGCTGCGAGTTCGACGAATTTGGTGAACCGACCACGATCATGGCATCGACGATCGGCGCCACTCGCTTGACCGCATCCTGGCGGTTTGTGGTGGCGTAACAGATGTCGTCCTTGTGCGGACCGACAATACCGGGGAATCGTTTCTTCAGCAGTTCGACGATGGCCCCCGTATCGTCCACTGACAGCGTCGTCTGCGTCACATATGCAAGCTTGCTGACATCGCGCGGAGCGAATTTCTCTGCGTCGCGGATTGTTTGAACAAGGGTGATGCTGCCGTCCGGCAACTGACCCATCGTGCCGACAACCTCCGGATGTCCGGCGTGGCCGATGAGCACGATCTCGCGTCCGCGGCGGAAATGAATCTCGGCCTCGCGGTGCACCTTGGTCACCAGTGGGCAAGTCGCGTCGATGGTGAACAGATTGCGCCGGGCCGCCTCTTCGGGGATCGCGCGTGCCACACCGTGCGCAGAGAAGATCACCGGCGCATGGTCGTCGGGGACTTCGCTCAGGTCCTCGACAAAGATCGCCCCCTTGGCCCGTAGGCCGTCCACGACGTAGCGGTTGTGCACAATCTCGTGGCGCACATAGACTGGCGCCCCATAAATAGCGAGCGCCCGCTCGACCGATTCGATGGCACGTACGACGCCGGCGCAGAAACCGCGCGGCGAGCAGAGCAGAACCTTGAGGACCGCCTTTGGCGACTTTGATGCCATTATTAACCTCGAAAGCGCGCAATTTTAGCGCACATTGGCGACACCGACATGGGCCGCACCGGCCCGCCCTGTCAAGCGGGAACGGTTGCATGACCCCGCCGCTGCCCCTATATTCCGGCCACTTTCCGATCATCACCGATGATCTGAAGCTTCGCTCAGAGGCGGGCGGAGCATAGAGGAGATTTTGCCATGGCGACCGCAGCACCCTTGATGCCAAAGGCGACCGCCGTCTGGCTGTTGGACAACACCGCGCTGTCGTTCGACCAGATCGCCGAGTTCTGCAAACTTCACCCGCTGGAAGTGAAGGCGATCGCCGATGGCGACGCCGCACAGGGAATCAAGGGCCTTGATCCCATCCTGACCGGCCAGTTGACCCGCGAACAGATCGCCGAAGCCGAGCAAAACCCGGAAAGCCGCCTGAAGCTGACGGAACCGAAAGTTTCGGTTCCAACGACCGAGCGCGGCAAGAAAGGTCCGCGCTACACGCCGGTGTCGCGCCGCCAGGATCGGCCGAATGCCATTTTGTGGCTGGTACGTAACCATCCGGAACTCAAGGACAGTGCCATCATGCGACTCGTTGGCACCACCAAGTCGACGATTGCTTCGATCCGCGATCGCACGCACTGGAATTCCGCCAATTTGACGCCGATGGACCCTGTGACACTTGGCCTCGCCTCGCAGATCGACCTCGATCTCGAAGTCCAGCGCGCCAACAAGGAAAAACCCGCGCCCGTCGATACCGGCGCAACCTTGCTGCCTGCCGCCGAGACCACCGCGCGCAAGGAAGCCGAAGTTGCGGCCGCGGCCGAGCCCGATAAAAAGCCGGGCGAGCTCGACGTCAGCGCCGTGTTCGCCAAGCTCAAGCAGCTCGGTGGCAAAGGCGAGAAGGAAGGCGGATAAGCGCGCCTAAAAATTTTCGCCGTTATTGCGAAAATTTCTAGCTATTGTTTTGCACGACCCACGCACACGGATAGTGCCGTGAGGCACCTCACGCGCGGGTCGCAATATTGTGATCCGATCAACTATGCGCATATTGCGTGCGGAATCGCGGTTCTAGTTTCGCATTAACATTTTTGCGAATTCGAAATTAAGTTTGCCTTCACGGATGAGACCGACGATCGCACCCGTTGGACGAGATCGAGCGCCGACCAACTCACGACTATTGCTCGACATGTGGCTGTGATGTCGCGCTCCTCATGGGCGCACTCACCCGGCCGCGCGAATTGCCCATCTCCCACCTGGCATCGCGCGGCCGGTTTAATTTTGTGCGGCGTGCTTGCTTTTTTCCATGCCCGCGCGAGCGGACATCCAGTGTTGTGTGGGCACAGGCCTCTCAGTTGTCATTGACCGGCTTGACCGGCAATCCATGATGGCTCGCCAAGTAGACGGCCGTTGAAAGTTTTTCCGAGGTGCACCTCATCATGGATGCGCGGGCCAAGCCCGCGCATGACGCCGAGTATGTAGCACTGGCGCGCCCCGGAATGACAGGATGGATCAATACCCCCTGGTGCCATTGATCGCCGCCACATAGCGCGCGACGGATTTTTCCAGCACCTGCCTGGCATCTTTGGCGATCACACGATCGAAATAGTGGCCGTAAATCACGTCGAACTTGAACGGCGCCAGTGCCTTGCCGATGTGCTCGACCTCGCGCGCCGACAGCGGGATGAAGTTCGGGTAGCTGCGCATGAAAGAGAGCCACTTACGGTCGGTGGCGACAGTGAGGATATCGCCTGCGCAAACAATGCCGCGACCGCCTGCACCGGCCGCCCAATGCATCACGGTACCACCCGGAAAATGCCCGCCACACCGCACCAAAGTGACGCCATCCCAGAGCGCCAGAGCGTCGCCATTCCACAGTTTGATCGCGCCATCCTTGCGCATGATCCAATCGCTGTCGGCCGCATTGAGATGGATGGGGCAATCAAAAGCGCGCGCCCACTCCACCATCGTCGTGTAGAAATGCGGATGCGAAATCGCGATCGCTTTCAGCCCACCGAGGCCCTTGATCATGTCGACAGTTGCGGTATCGAGCGTGGCGATGCAGTCCCACAACACATTTCCGCCTGCCGTGCGGACCAGCAGCGCGCGCTGACCGATGGCGAATGATGGCTGCGAGCCGATACCAATGACGCCGGTATCGTATTCATGGAAGCCATTCATGTGGCTTTGCGACAGCGCCTCGAGCGTTGTCCAGGTCTGCCCGCGCGGAGGAACGTATTGCCGCTCCTCCTCGCAGATCACGCATTGTGCCGGCGCCTTCGCGCTTTCCGGATATTGCATACCGCAGGCGGTGCAGATGTAGAGAGGCATGGGACATCCCCGGGTTTGTCACGCGCGTCGGCGGCCGATCCAGTAGGCAATGATAAATCCGATTGCGCCACCGGGGACAATGGAGAGTGCCGTGATGACGAATTGCTCCAACGCACAGCCGAAGCGATCTGCGGCGCCAAGAGCACAAGTGCCATAGAGAGCATTGTAGATTCCGACAGCGACGTAAACCGCGAGCGGCATCAGCAACGCACCAAGCGCCATTCCTCCACACACCAGCCAGCCAATGCTGATGCGCTTGGGCAAGGTCGGTTCGGAATTTGTCATGCGAAATTTTCCGTGCAGCGCCTCGTTAATGCAGAACCCGGACAAGCCAGGGTTCTGGTGCAATCCATGCAGCTGTTCCAGCAGTCTGAGCATTTACGCGCTGCATCTCATCACGGATGCGCGGGTCAAGCACACGGATGAGGCTGAGTGTGTGGCGGGCGCCTCGCTCTTTTACCAATTCAATCTTGGCACAGCGTCTTCGCTGCGCTTGTGTCATCTGGCGCAAAGCGCAAGCAAAATGATCCGAATCGGGTCCCGCCTAGTGCGTCGCAATATTCCAGCAACCAGTTAATTTAACTGAACAAATTAATGTGAGTGGGTGCCGTCTTGTGCAGAGCAAGAATTTTGCTATGTCCCAAGCAAAAGCGACGGAATTCGTGAGGTCCTAGATGATATCGCGCAAAATGAAGTGTCTTTCTGCGGCCGTTGGCGTGTTGGCGCTGGTCGCCACCGTAGCGGTGGCACGCACGGTCCACACCCATGCGTTCTCCGCAGACCACCCCCGCGTCTCCAGCGGCAAGGCCCTCGGCTCAGTCCCCGCCGAGGCAACGCCTCCCCGGCGGCACGGGATCATCGTTTGCGGTATGGCAATCGATTCGGATTGCGAAAAAATCGAGACGCTGTTGCCCATGTGAGAAAACGAAAGGCCGCCTGACGGCGGCCTTTCAGGAGAGCAACCACGGTTTGTGGCGTTGACTGCGGCTGCCGCTCCTATCTCAACGTTCCAAAAATCAACAATAACGTCGGCGCGGCAGGCGTTAACGCGTGCAGTGCCTGCTGCCCTACTGCCTCAGTCCTGCCTTCTGAAGTCCCAGAAGAAAACGGGAGCGATCCGACTCGTTTGTGTACACGGTGTTGTTCGCGACATGGTCGCTGGAGAGATCGGGCTGGAGCGTGAGCGTATGCGCGAGCGAATCCCTTGCTTCATGGGTCCTTCCCAGCATTCCCAATGACACAGTCATCAGGCGCCGGGCGCCGGCATGGTTGGGATGTCGTGCCGCCATAGAGCGGCACACTGTGATCGTCTCGTCGTACTGCTCGAGGGCAAAATGAGCCATGTACCGCACGACCGGCGCGTACGCCGCGAGAAACGGATCGAGCGGATTGAGAAGCAGTGCCTGTTCCAGGAATTCCAGGCCACGTTCAGGCTGGCCGCCACATGCAAGCGCATAGCCGAGCCCTGCATGACCAAGCGCGAAGTTGGGGTTGAGGTCGACGGATCTCGAAAGATGTCTCACCGCCGCCTCGGATCGTCGACGCCGCGCCTGACCGAGTCCGAATGCTAGGTGCCCCCAATGGTCCTGATCATCGAGAGCAAGTGCCCTTGCGGCTGTATCGAGCGCCCGGTCGGTCAGTTCCCCGATGGGCATGTGTGAATCCAGGTTGAACAGGCAGACATAAGTCCACCCCAGCAAGGCGTGCGCATGCGCATACTCGGCGTCCAGCGTGACCGCCTGCTCAAGCAGCTCCTGCGCCTGCCGCTGCTCATCCGCGCTCATCCGCCACATATGCGGGAGCGCCTGCATCACCAGGTCCGATGCATCTATGTTTTGCAGTGGCTTGCGTCTTAGACGCGCCGCCTCAGCCATAATGATCTGCGACCGCACCGAGTCGATGACCCTGTTGGTGATTTCGTCCTGCTGCTCGAAAATGTTCGCGAGCGCGCTGTCGTATCGGTGCGCCCACAAGTGAACGCGTTTATCGGCGTCTATCAACTGCGCGGTGACCCGCACCCGGTCGGCCGCCTTGCGTACGCTGCCCTCGAGCACGTATCGCACGCCGAGTTCGCTCGCCACCTTGCGAGGATCGGCCGCCTCAGCCTTGAACGCAAAACTGGAATTGCGGGCGATGACAGAGAACCATCGCTGCCGTGACAGCCCTGTGATGATGTCTTCACTGAGGCCACCGGCAAGGAAATCCTGTTCAGGATCGCCACTCATGTTCTCAAACGGCAAGACGGCAATGGAAGGCCTGTCGAATATGCGGATCGCCGGTGCTGTCGCGGTTTCGCCGGAACTCGCAGCAAGCGGAGCTGGCAACACCGCGTTGTGGTGGACGGCTCCGACGAAGCGGAAACCTCGCTTATAGTGCGTGCGAATAAGGGCCTGATCGACGCCATTGTCGTCGATGGCGCGCCGGGCTGCGCTCACGCGTGAGCTGAGCGTCTCCTCCGAGACGACTCGACCCATCCAAATGGTATCGATCAGTTCGTTTTTGCTGACAATTCGATTGCGGTTTCGAATGAGGTGAACGAGCAGATCGA
The DNA here is from genome assembly GCA_041500065.1 of Pseudolabrys sp. Taxonomy (GTDB): domain Bacteria; phylum Pseudomonadota; class Alphaproteobacteria; order Rhizobiales; family Xanthobacteraceae; genus Pseudolabrys. Next base: position 175 of record JBGQLL010000018.1, on the reverse strand, counting down.
AAACCTGTGGTTCGATGAGCACGAGCTCACCCCGGCGCCGCAGTTCATGCCGCGCGACATCGATCTCAAAATCGGCGAAGCGAAAGTCCAAGTTTTCACCACTTCTTGCTGCGAGACTGAGACTCGCGATCCACCCATATTTCCATCTCAGATTTTGGCTGAGTGTGATCGACAT
>JBGQLL010000017.1:0-25182 GCA_041500065.1 Pseudolabrys sp. | reverse complement strand
GCCCATCGATTCCAATCGACAAGTGATTCGGAAAGCGATGCGGCACATCCTTCCGTTTCGAGGGTGACAGGGGAAATTCCGAACGGAGGCCGTCTATGGCGCGCGCCGGTGTGGCGAGTGCGTCTGCACATCCCGATTCTATCAAGGGCCTCGCGCAATCGGTCGCCAAACCGGCGTATCGACGGCTGCTGAACGCCGAACCTCTGCTGCGTCGCGCGGTTCCGGTGCTCATCATCGCCTTTCTCGCCACAATCTGCGTCGGTGCCCTCGTGCAGGTGCTCGACCACCGCCGGCAGACCCTCACCAATGATGCCCTATCGCTTGAGGCTGTCGCCGATCTTGCTGCCGAGCGCCTCCAGAAACCACTTAAGCAGCCCGGCGATGCGGTTGGACAGCCGCAGTTGGTGCTCTCGCGCGTCCTGCCGTCCTGGGCGATGGCCGCTGGCCGGCGCTATCTGCTGACCAATGCCGACGGTGTGGTCACGGCCGCGACGCCCGTCAACGACGCGACAATCGGCCGGCGGTTGATCGACCTACTTGGACCAACACAGCCCCTGACGACCTTCGGCGCCGGTGCCGGTGTCATGGAAATCATCCTGCCCGACAACACACGAGCGTTGGCGACCGTGCGCATGCTCGGTAACCCGTTTGGTCAGCTCGCGGTGGTCCAGTCACGGGAAGCGGCTCTTGCCTCCTGGCGCTCGCTCACGACACTCACTGTGACGTTGTCGGCCACCACCGGCTTTGTCGTGCTCATTCTCGGTTTCGCCTTTCATTGGCAGGCAACACGGGCGCGGGAAGCGGACTTGATCTACGAAACGGTCCGCAGCCGCATCGACACCGCGCTCAACCGTGGCCGCTGCGGTTTATGGGACTGGGACCTCGCCCGCGGCCGTATCTTCTGGTCCCAATCGATGTTCGAAATCCTCGGCCTCGGCGCTAAAGGTGATCTGCTGTCGTTCGGCGATGTGAATGCTCTGGTACATCCGGATGACGTACGGCTCTACGAGCTCGCAGCTGAGCTCGCTGATGCGACAGCGACCACAATTGATCATGCCTTTCGCATGCGCCACGCCGCCGGTCACTGGGTGTGGCTGCGCGCGCGCTGCGAACTGGTTCGCCAGGCCGGCGAGCCCGGTCTCCACCTGATCGGAATCGCCGTCGACATTACCGAACAGAAAAGCCTCGTCGAGAAAACCGTCGCAGCCGATATGCGGCTACGCGACGCGATCGAAACCATACCAGAGGCCTTCGTACTGTGGGATGCCGACAACCGTCTTGTGCTCTGTAATTCTAACTTTCAGGAACTCCATCATCTGCCGGACGAAGCAATCACCGTCGGCGCCTCCTACGAATCGGTAGTCGCAGCGGGCGCCAAACCTGTCGTGCGCAATAAGGTCGTCACGGGTGGCCCGAGTGTTCCTGGTGCGCGTACATTTGAGGCACAGCTCGAGGATGGACGCTGGCTACACATCAGTGAGAGACGCACCAAAGATGGCGGCTACGTGTCGGTTGGCACGGATATTACGGCACTCAAGACGCACGAGGAAAAACTGGTTGATAGCGAAAAGCGACTCATGGCGACGGTCGCAGATTTACGTGCATCGCAGCAGCGCTCGGCAGAACTCGCCGAAAAATATGCCGAAGAAAAAACCCGCGCTGAAGAAGCCAACCAGGCGAAATCGAAATTCCTCGCCAATATGAGTCATGAGTTGCGCACGCCCCTCAATGCCATCATCGGCTTTTCCGAGATCATGGAATCCGGAATGTTCGGTCCGCTTGGCGCGGAAAAATATCATGAATATTGCAACGATATCCGTGGCAGTGGCCAATATCTGCTGGAGGTCATCAACGATATCCTCGATATGTCAAAAATCGAAGCCGGCCGCATCCGCCTTGATTTCGAGGATCTCAGCATCGATACGTTGCTCAATGAGGCCATGCGCGTTGTTGCCGCGCGTGCGCAAAACAAGCAGCTGCAGTTGTCCGCCAGAATATCACCCGAGCTCAGATTGCGCGCCGACCGCCGGGCGCTCAAGCAGATTGCACTTAACCTGCTTTCGAATGCGGTAAAATTTACTCCCGTCGGGGGCCGTGTCACAGTACGGGGGCGCGCGACTGACCATTGCATCACTCTTGCTATCGCCGATACCGGCATCGGCATCGCCAAAGATGCGTTAACTCGACTTGGCCGACCATTCGAGCAGGTGGAAAGCCAGCTGACCAAGAGCCATCAGGGCTCAGGGCTTGGATTGGCAATTTCGAAATCGCTGGTTGAGCTGCACGGCGGGCGCATGCGCATCCGCTCAACACTCGGCAGAGGCACGCTCGTGGTGGTGCGACTACCACTCGAACCCCAATGTCTCCTGCCAAAGGGAGACGCGGCTTAATTGCCGTTAAGGCGCTTTTCCCAAAATTCGTACAAAACTCTGACGTACCTTCGCCTGCGTATCGATCAGCGTCGCATCAAGCGTAGCGAAATCCGGAACGTCGGCCGCGCGAGCCAGCAATCGCAAAAGCCCTGCACCGACGGTTTTCGGATCGAACGCGCCTGGCAGGCATAGACGCAGGATCTGCGTGACGTCCTGATAGAGTTGTACTGCTGGACGAAGAATTTCCGCATCCTCCACCGTCAACACGCGCAACGCCCAAGCCTTATCGAGGACACGTGCAGTCGAAGTATCAAGAATGTCGGGCAATCGATGGGCGTGAATGAGCTGCAAATACTGCGCGATGAACTCGATGTCGATCAGCCCACCAGCTGCATATTTGAGGTCCCAGCGTTCACGGTCCCCCTTCTCTTTGGCGATGGCCGCCCGCATTTCTACCACGTCACCGGCAATCAATTCTGCGTCTCGCGGCCGCCGCAAGATGCCCTGGATGACGCTCTGTATTCTTAGCTTGAACGCAGGCGAAGCAGAGACAACCCGCGCTCGGGTGAGAGCCATGTGTTCCCAAGTCCAGGCCTCGGTCTCTTGATAGGTTGCGAACCCATCGAGTCGGGTGGCCAAGGGGCCGGCTCGACCGGAGGGCCGCAATCGCATATCAACCTGGTAAAGCGCGCCGTAGTTCGTTTGTGCGGTTAACCTGTTGATCAACCGCTGGGTGAGCCGCGCGAAATATTGGGCACCATAGAGGGGTCGCGCACTGTCCGATTCCGGGTATTGATCATCAAAGTCGTAGATCAGGATGAGATCGAGGTCAGAAGTCGCGGTCATTTCGTAACCGCCCAGCTTCCCCATAGCCAGCACTGCGGTTTCCTCTCCGTGCATGTGACCGTGGACCGTCGCGAAACTATGGCCGACCGCGCTATGCACAGCGCGTATGACCGCATCGGCGAGCCGCGCAAACGCTTCGCCCGCCTGACGCGCTGTGACCGTTCCGGAAAGGATTCGTACGCCGATAAGGAACATATATTCCAGACCGAACATCCGTATGCGATCGAGCACGTCCTCATCGTAGCGTGACTGCACCAGTGCCCCATCAAACCGGCGCCCAAGCTCGACCTCGTCCGGAAAGGCTCCAAAAAAGCTTGGGTCGACCAGCGCATCTATGACCTGGGGATAGCGCGCTAGCGTATCTCCTAAACGTGGCGCAACGCCGAGGACCAAAACGATCAGCGTGATAAGCTGAGGGTTTTGCCGGAGCAGCGATAGTAGTCGCGCCGCCCCATGGAGATTGGAGAGGAAATGATCGAACAATACCAGCGTGGCATTAGGATTGTCCGTACGCGCCATATCTTCCAACAGCGCTGGCAATAACGCCTCGAGGCTGCTGCGTGCGGCCTCATTCTTGAGCAGCCGATGGTTGCCGCTTAGCCAGTGACGAACGATGCTGGAGGATTCCAACGGCGAGCGAAACCCCAGTTCGGCAAGCCGATCGAGCGTTTTGTGATCGTCATTATCAGCTGGAAATGCCAATGCGGGCAAATCGATATCCCGGTGCTTCTCAAATAAGCGCGCATAGTAGTGCTGCACTTTGTCGAGATGTCCGAGCAGCACTTTGGCAAAGGCATCACGGCTAGCAAAGCCAAGAAATCGGGCAAAACGTTCCAAGTCCTTGCGTTCTGCGGGCAAGGCCTGCGTCTGCTCATCGTTCACCATCTGCAGGCGGTGTTCAACCGTTCGAAGAAAGCAATAGGCCTCCTTCATTGCGTCTCGCGCCGCTTTGTCGATCCACTTATCCTCGCACAGCTTGTCAAGTGTGGTGAGTGTATCGCGGTCGCGCAGGGCCGGATTTCGACCACCCGCAATCAGCTGCTGGGTCTGCGCAAAAAATTCGATTTCACGAATCCCGCCGCGGCCAAGCTTGATGTTGTGGCCTTCGACCGCAATTTCGCCGTGCCCGCGATACGCGTTAATCTGTCGCTTCATCGCGTGAACGTCTGCAACTGCGGCAAAGTCGAGGTATTTGCGCCATACGAATGGGGCGAGCTCACTAAGAATCGCCTCCCCCACCGCAATATCGCCCGCGCAAGCCCGCGATTTGATCATGGCGGCGCGCTCCCAGTTCTGGCCGACACTTTCATAGTAGGCGGTCGCCGCAGCCGTAGATATCGCGATTGCAGTCGAAGCTGGATCGGGCCGCAGTCGCAAGTCAGTGCGGAACACGTAACCGTCGCTGGTGCGCTCCTGCAGCAGTTTCACCAGCCGCTGAGTCAGTCGGACGAAAAGTGTCGAAGGCTCCGCATTCTCTGGTAATGCGGGCGCAGAGGGGTCATACAGTACGATAAGATCGATATCGCTCGAGTAATTGAGTTCGAACGCTCCCATTTTGCCCATAGCCAACACGATATAGCCGCTGCCGAGATGCGGGTGTGATTTGTCTTTGGGGACCAGTCGCCCGGCACGCGCCGCTTCAGCGAGGACGAAGCGAGTGGCGGCATCGACTGCGGTGTCGGCGAGATCGGTAAGCGCCCGCGCCGCGTGCATTACCGGCCAAACCCCTCCGATGTCGGCGAGCGCAATGAGCAGCGCAGCTTCGTTTTTCATGTGGCGCAGCGATCGCATTGCCTCGACTTCGTTCTTGCTCGAAGCAATGTGCCGGCCAAACTCGTTCAATAAAGCGGTAAGGCGCTGGTCTGGGTCGGTTTGAAGTAACCGCAGTAACCGTTTGGGCTCTTGGCTCACCAATTCCCATAGGTAGGGCGAGCTTTCGGAAACCCCTTCCAGTAGCACGGTGACTGTTGGGTTATCGGTAAGCAGTGCCTTGAGCAGCAGCCTTACGTCCGATGCCACCAGTCCAGCTAACCATTCAGAGACGCGAGCGCGCGCCGCCTTGGCGTCAATTAGCCGGGGCGCAGTCGAAATCCGCTCGGCCAGTGTCGTGCCTACAGCTCCTGTGCCGACAGTCTTAGCGGCAGCCCGTCTACGGGAAGGCTTTCGTTTGGCCGGGGGCCTCATCCCGCAATCTGTACCGGCCCGCCCCGCGGCAAAGCAATGATGCTTTTGAGGCCTGGTTGGTTATCGGTAAGCGTCAATTCGCCACCGTGCAGGCGTGCCACCGCAGAAGCCAAGCTCAGCCCAAGGCCGGATCCGGGCTGCGAACGGCTTTGCTCCAGCCTTACGAAACGTTCGACAACGCGACTGCGGTCTGCTTCAGGAATGCCCGGCCCACTGTCTGCGACGGTCAGCAAAATGCGATCACCCTCGCTAAGTGCGCGCACAATGATCTGTGCTGGGGCGCCGTTTATCGAATCACGAGGCTCCGCATATTTGATGGAATTGTCGACTAAATTGGCGAGTGCCTGGCTGATAAGCTCCCGATTCCCTTTGAGAGGCGTCGGAGTGTCGGCTTCCACTTTCAGGGTGATTCCTTTTTCCTCGGCCAGTGGCTCATAAAGCTCGCCGATATCGTGAGCGATTTCTGCGGCATCGAATTCGCTCATATTGTCGCGCGCTTGACCTGATTCCGCGCGCGCGATCATCAACAGCGCATTAAATGTGCGAATCAAACCATCCGACTCCTCGATCGTGCTGTCCAGTGCGGCACGGTATTCGGTTTCATTTTTGCCTGAGCGCAACGCTTGTTCAGCGCGATTGCGCAGACGAGTGAGTGGCGTCTTGAGATCGTGCGCAATATTGTCTGAGACCTCCTTCAATCCGTGCATCAACGCCTCGATACGTTCCAGCATGAGATTAAGATTTTCAGCCAACCGGTCGAGCTCGTCACCGGTGCCGGCGACGGGCAGGCGGCCGCCAAGGTCACCGCGCATGATCGTGCGTGTGGTCTCGGTCATGGCATCGACACGACGCAACACGCGACGTGTCACAAATAGCCCACCGGCGAGCCCAAGGACGATCACAATGGCGATTGACCAGCGTCCAGCCGAAAGAACAATGTTGTAGAGACGTTCCCGCTCGTCGAGATCGCGCCCAACCAGCAGACGGAATCCGCCCGGCAACTGAAAGACGCGCACCAGCGCGTGATGCTCGGGGTGCTCGCCCGCTTCGCCCTCGTCGAGCCGGCGATAACCCGTTTCGGTCCAGCCGGCATTATCGAGCGTGCCCGGCGGCAAGGACGTGACATTGCCGGCAAGTGACTCACCGGCAAAGGTGGTGACGAGATAGAGGCTGGAGCCCGGCCGCCGAGCCCGTGCATCCACAACGACAACTAGCCTCCTGATTCCGCCGATGCGGTACTGCTCAGACAAACCGGTGATTTCGGCATTGACTGTGTCGGTGATCTGTTCGGTGATCAGGCGTCGTGTATTGAGTGCAAAATAACCAAGCAGAAATGCTGCAAATAGCGCGAACACGGTCAAATAGACCAGCGTCAGCTTGAATGTGGTGGTGCGAAAAAGTTTACCGAGCGCCGTCACGTATCATATATCCCGCGCCGCGGATTGTATGCAGAAGCGGCTGGGAGAAACCTTTATCGATTTTCGAGCGCAAGCGCGAGATGTGAACGTCAATCACATTGGTTTGTGGGTCAAAATGGTAATCCCACACATTTTCCAACAGCATAGTCCGTGTGACCACTTGTCCAGCATGCTGCATCAAATATTCCAGGAGGCGAAATTCGCGTGGTTGCAGCGTAATTTCCTCCTCCCCCCGGTGTACCTGGTGTGACAGCCGGTCGAGCTCCAGATTGCCAACGCGCAGCACAGTTTCTTCGGTGCGACCGACGCGACGCCGAGCGAGAACCTCTACACGCGCCAGCAATTCGGAGAACGAGTAAGGCTTAGGGAGGTAATCGTCGCCGCCAGCCCGCAACCCTTTGACCCGGTCGTCAACCTGGCCAAGCGCAGACAGGATCAACGCAGGCGTCTCCATGCCCTTCGCACGCAGAGCCCCGATGAGAGCCAGCCCATCGCGTTTGGGCAGCATACGGTCAACGATGAGCACATCATACTGACCATCAAGCGCCATAGCTAAACCATCGTCGCCGTCGGTCGCAGCGTCGGCGACATGGCCAACCTCCCGGAATGCCTTGACCAGGTAGTCGGCAGCATCGCGGTCGTCCTCGATGACCAGTAGGCGCATGGTGACCCGATCCGGTTGCGCCTCGGCCGTCCGACCGGCTGGGCGCTGCCCGTTAATATCCGCATAAGTGGCCATCGGTCACACCAATTCCAGTCAATTCGGTGGCGGGATTAATTCGCTCGAGCGATTAGTCCCGTTTTTCGTACGCGAGGGGGTGGCGGAAACCGCCACCCCCTCAACGACCCCACCCCAGCGGGGGCGACGGATGCCAGGGTTGGAGCTCGCACCGAAAACGACCGCGTTGGAACGCGCTCGCTTTCCGGAATTTGCCGGGACGGGCATGAAGCCCGTCCCGTTGAGGGCAGACCCGCCAGCGGGGGCGACGGATGCCGACGAGGTGTCCCCAAACTCGTGTCAGCCCTGGCCTAGCGGCAGGGCGACAAAACGCGTGTTGTCGCCTTTCTTCACTCGGATCAGAACGCTGCGCTTACCCTCCGTACGCGCATTCGCGACGACCGCCCTCACGTCAGCGGGCGTTGAAACGGATTTGCCACCCATCTCGAGGATGACGTCGCCGGTTGAAAGGCCGTGGTCGGCCGCAATGCCGTTCGAGTCGACTCCGGTGACCACCACACCTTCGGTGCCAGAGCCGGCGACCCGCGCTGCGGGAGCAAGCGTAAGACCAAGTTTGCCGACGTCAGCGCCGCTATCACCGTCTACTGAACTAGGGCGCGCCTCCTTGGTATTCGGCAATTCGCCAAGCGTTAAGGTGACCGCCTTCTCCGAGCCCTTATGCAGGACAGTCAACTTCACCGAGGCCTTCGGAGCCATCGCTCCGATCCTCTTGGCGAGATCGCGGGCATCCTTAACTTCCTTGCCGTCAACGGAGATGATGACGTCACCAGCCTCGATACCAGCCTTCTGCGCAGGACTGTTCGCCTGCGGCTCGGCAACCAGCGCGCCTTCCGCCTTCTTGAGGCCGAGACTATCCGCGATGTCCTGCGTTACCGGTTGTATTTGAACGCCGATCCAGCCACGCGTCACCGAGCCGTGCTCTTTAAGTTGAGCGACAACGCTGTTGACGGTCTCGGCCGGGATTGCAAACGCAATGCCGACGGAACCGCCAGACGGTGAGAAGATCGCGGTATTGACACCGATCACGTTGCCATCGGTATCGAACGTAGGACCGCCTGAGTTGCCTTTATTGACCGGAGCGTCGATCTGGATGAAGTCATCGTAAGCGCTGGCACCGATGTCGCGACCACGCGCCGAAACGATACCGGCCGTGACAGTGCCGCCGAGGCCAAACGGGTTACCAACGGCAAGGACCCAGTCGCCAATGCGCGGCGACTTGTCAGACAATTTCACGTAGGGGAATGGTCCGTCTTCGACCTTGATCAGCGCGAGATCAGTACGCGGATCGGTCCCGATCACCTTGGCCTTGTGGCTCTTGCCATCGTCGGTGGTGACCTGAACGCTTTCAGCTTTCTCGACGACGTGATTGTTGGTGACCGCGTAGCCGTCAGCGGAAATAAAGAATCCCGAGCCCTGGCCCGTAATCACGTTGCGCCCGCGGCCGCGGGGCATTCCTTCCGGTTCATTCGGAACATCAGGCATCCCGAAACGACGGAAGAATTCACGCAAGCCCGGCGCAACATCATTGGTTCCGAGGCCATTGGTCTGCGAACCGCCGTCAACTTTGACGCGCACGGAAATAACCGCTGGTTTGACCTTTTCGACGATGTCAGCAAATCCGACTGGGGCTTGCAGTTTGCGAGCTTGCTCGCTCAGATTCTGCGCGACGGCAGCCGGGTAGCTACCGGACAAACTGAAGTTGGGAGCAAAGACGAGCGCGGTCGCACTGAGGCTGGCGATGGTGGTCGCAAGGAGAATGAGTCGGCGACCCGGTAGCACGCGCGGCTTAGTGCGATTTTCAGGAGCGGGAATGACGCTCGGCTTCATCAGGTAATCTCCATCTGGATTCGTTGGTGCGGTTGCGCACGGTTTCGAACCTCAAGATGGGGCGATGAGCCTTACAGCGTCCTGTCGGCAGCATTAAACTTTTGTAAGGTGGGACAATGAATTATATTTTTGAATTCAATAGAAGAATCAAGGCTTGCGAGCCGCAGGGTCGACCAAAGTCGAAAGTCGCTGCTCCTCCTCTTGGCTAAGAACTTCGGCGTCACGGGGCGCCGTTTTACGTCGGCGGGCCATCATTATTAAGCTTGTCATCCCAACTATCAGCGCCGCTGGCGGCAACCCCCACAAAAGCAATGTATGCCATTCGAACGGCGGCTTGAGCAGCACAAACGCGCCATAGCGCGACACCAAAAAATTCAGCACTTGCTGGTTGCTATCTCCTTTGGTGAGTCGTTCACGCACAAGAAGTCGCAAGTCTCGCGCGAGCGGCGCTTCAGAATCATCAATCGACTGGTTTTGGCAAACCATACAACGTAGCTCGCGCGACAAATCACGAGCGCGTGTTTCAAGCGCCGGATCTTTCAGCATTTCATCCGGCTGCACGGAGCGCGCCCCTTCCGGTGCGGCAAGCACGATCAGCAGAGCAATCAGTGCAAGGCGACGCATTGCTCTACTCCGCCGGCGCGAGGGTAGTCTTGGCTGCGGGCTTCGGCGCTCCGACGCGAAGCCTCCTGTCGGATAACGATAGGGCTCCGCCTAACATCATAATCACCGCGCCGATCCAGATCAGTAGCACCATTGGCTTGTAGTAGAGCCTGATCGCAATCGAGCCATCGGTATTGCTATCGCCAAGCGACAGATAAAGCTGACCCAGCCCGCGCGACATCAGGGCCGCCTCATTAGTCGTCATGCCGCGAGCAGAGAAGCTGCGCTTCGATGGCTCCATAATGCCTATCGGCACGCCACCGCTGCGCACGGTGAACTTTGCCACCAGTGCGTTGTAATTCGGACCGGGCCTTTGCACGAGGCCGTCGAAGGAAAGGTCATAGCCTGAGAGTGAAACGGTTTGAGCTGGCTTCAACGCGATAATGCGTTCCGTACCCCAGGTACCCGCGCAGATAATGCCAAGCATGGACACGGCAACACCGAAATGTGCGATCGCGGTGCCCCAGGTCGAGCGCGGTAGCCCAGCGGCACGCTGACGAACCGTTGCGAGCGGCAGTCGGAAAAGTCCCGTGCGTTCCACCAAATCAGTCAGCGCACCGAGCATTACAAACAGTGTAAGACCGACGCCGAACGGCGCGAATACAGACTGCCCTATCGCCACAACGACTATCGCAATCGCGACTATTCCGATTGCGAACGCCGTCATCAACCGCTGCGCCACACCGAGGAGGTCGCCGCGCTTCCAGGCCAACAAAGGCCCGAACGGAATGACAAACATCAACGCCACAAACAACGGCCCAAAGGTCAAATTGAAAAATGGCGCGCCGACTGAAATCTTTTCACCGGTGAGAGCTTCCAATGCCAGAGGGTAAAGCGTCCCGACGAAAACGGTGAGACAGGCTGTGGTCAGAAACAGATTGTTGAATACCAGTGCGCCTTCGCGCGAGATTGGCGCGAATAGCCCGCCCTGCTTCAGCGTTGATGCCCGCCACGCGAACAGTGCGAGGCCGCCACCAATGAACAGCACCAGGATCACGAGAATAAAAACACCGCGCGTCGGGTCGGTAGCAAACGCGTGCACAGAGGTGAGCACGCCGGAGCGCACCAAAAAGGTCCCGATCAGCGACAGCGAGAAGGTCAGGATCGCCAGTAGTATGGTCCAAATCTTTAGAGCATCGCGCTTTTCCATCACCACAGCGGAATGCAATAACGCGGTACCGGACAGCCACGGCATCAGCGAAGCGTTCTCGACGGGATCCCAGAACCAGAAACCACCCCAGCCGAGCGTGTAATAGGCCCAATACGAACCCATCGCGATGCCAAGCGTTAGAAATACCCACGCAGCCAAGGTCCACGGTCGCACCCACCGAGCCCATGCCGCATCGATACGGCCCTCGATCAGAGCCGCGATGGCAAAGGAAAATGCGATGGAGAAGCCGACATAGCCGAGATAGAGCAGCGGTGGATGGATGGCGAGTCCGGGGTCCTGCAAAATCGGATTGAGGTCGCGACCTTCAAACGGCGCCTCGGGCAACCGCGCGAACGGGTTCGAAGTCAGCAGGATGAACAGGTAAAAGGCGCAGGCGACCCACGATTGCACGGCCAGCACGTGTGCCTTGAGTACCGCCGGTAAATTGGCGCCAAACGCCGCTACAAGCGCGCCAAACAAAGAGAGGATCAAAACCCACAAGAGCATCGAACCCTCGTGGTTTCCCCAGACGCTGGTGATCTTGTAGATCAGAGGCATCCGCGAATGGGAATTTTCAAAGACTGTTGCGACCGAGAAATCGGACGTGACGTAACAGATTGTAAGCGCCAGAAATGAGAGAGCTACAAATACGAATTGCATTAGCGCGGTCGAACTAGCAAGGCGCATCAGCGCTGCGTCGCCGCCGCGCGCGCCGACAACCGGCACAACCGATTGAACCAGGCCGAGCCCCAGCGCCAATACCAGGGCATAATGGCCGACCTCCGGAATCATTTCGGCTTGCCTCCCACGCCTTGCGTCTCACCTTCCTGCCAGCGCCCACTCTTCTTCAAGGCCTCCACCACTTCGCGCGGCATGTAACGTTCGTCATGCTTGGCGAGCACGGTGTCGGCGGCGAGCGTCTTGTCAGATTCAAGCTTGCCTTCCGCTACGACGCCCTGCCCTTCACGGAAAAGGTCCGGCACGATGCCGTTATAATGTACCCGAATGTCAGTTTTGCCATCGGTGACCGCAAACCGCACGAGAAGATTGTCGCCGCGTTCAATACTGCCCGGCTTGACCAGCCCCCCAATGCGCATCCGCGTGCCCGGCGATATGTGCTTTTCGGCAACGTCAGTTGGTGAATTAAAGAACACAATCGAATCACGCAATGCGCTGAGCACCAAAGCAGCCGCAACGGTAAGGACTCCAAGGCTCGCCCCAATCAGAACCAACCTCCGTTGTTTGCGTGTCATTCCGCCTCGCTAGCCGTCAATTCCCAAACTCTTGATCATTTCTTCGATACGGCGGAGCTTGTCGGGATCGTTAGCGAACGCCTTTTTGGCATCCGCAGCGGCATCATGCGCCATATTTCGCTCGCCAAGCACCATATAGGCGCGCAACAGCCGCCGCCAGCCTTCAATATCACTTCCATTTTGCTTCAAACGTTCGGCAAGCCGCGCCACCATGCCGCGGATCATTTCGCCGCGGTCCTGTTCATTCATGCTGCCGGCCGCGGCAACGTCCTCGGCGCTGGGGCCAGGCGATACGGCAACGGACGGTGTGCCCGTCACGCGGCCGAGCGCTTCACGCACCATCGGCAGCCAAGGCGCATCACTTGGCACTCCCTCTAGCATACCACGCCAGATCGTGGCGGCTTTGGTGCGATCGCCATCCTGCTCGGCGGCGAGACCAATAAAAAACCTCGCCTTCAGTTCGTTGGGATCGATCGCGAGTGCCCGATCGAAAGCTGTCTTAGCCTCAGCCGTGACGATGCCATTGGCGGCGGCTGCCAGAGCTTCACCGAGATCCGACTGCCGTTCCGCGTTTTCGCCTTTCAGTGCCAGAAATTTACGACGAGCATTGACGGCGTCGGTGAAGCGCCCAAACCGTAAATAGACAGGCGCAAGAACCTCGTAGCCACGGGCATCGTTGGGATTACCCTCGAGATAGGTCTCTACTTGCGACACCAGGTTTGAAATCGATGCATCTTGATGCGCCTCCCGCAGCCGCGCTTCCAAGGGCTGACCCGGTAGTTGCGGAGAACCGACCGTAAGATAAAGGGCAACGGCAATAACTGGCAGGAGTACGACGGCGGCGATGGCGGCCGAACGGCGGCGCCACAGTGGCGATCCGACCGGCAATGAACTTGAAAACTCCGCAGCGTCGGCTGCGGCAATAAGGCGGCGGGAGACCTCGACCCGCGCTGCCTGGGCTTCCGCCTCCCCGATCAGGCCCGCGCGACGGTCGCGCTCAAGCTCATCCAGTTGATCGCGATAGACTGCAAGGTCGCTACCAGCTTGTTTGCCCGCTGCACGGCTGAGCGGCCACAGAACGGCGAAAATCGCCGCAGCCGTCATCAGCGCGAATACGAACCACAGGAGCATCGAGCTTTACAATCCGCTTGACCGCCCGTACGGGGCGGACTGCAGGGCATACATCACGCCTGATCGTGGCGGCAATGAGCAAGATCGTATAGCAAGGGGATGAAAGCAGGTTTTAGGCGCGCGCAGCCCTGCTCTCTGCGGCACCAGCCACTTCCGCGGCTTTGCCAAGCAAAGCCGCATATTCGCGACCGAATACCTTAGCGCAAAACAGCACGGCCGCGTCCACCTGCGATTGCCGGAAACTACGGTCCGCTTCCCCGGCATGGCGCAGGCTCTCGAGTAGTGCGCGTGTGCCGTTATCGAGATATTGCCTCAGCTCGGTCAGGGTGCGCTGGGTCATTTCGTTAATGGCGAGCTCGCCGGCAAAATAACGGCAAATTCCGACGAACTCGACCAAGGCCTCTGCCTCGGCGACTTCGTTCGGGTCCAGTACCGAATTGGGGCGGATTTCTCTCGAGGGCCTCGGCCGCAGCAGTCGCTGTACACGACTGGGCGTAGATTCTATTTCCGCACGCAATAGATCGGAAATCTGGGTCCGCTGCGCCGCAAGCGCGCGACCCCACGTGCTGTCAACCGGCAGTGCCAGCTCGGTGCGCAGACCACGTGCGGAATCATGAATCGTCTTGAGCAGCGCGCCGACAGCAATGCCTTGCCCACAGCGCAAATCGTCACGCAGCTCGGCGACCATCCGTTCAAGTTCAGCCAGAACGATATTTACCGCAACACCGTAGTGCGTTTCCGCAACGCGCGCCGCAGTGTCGCTACCCGCCGCTTTGACTCCAAGTCTAATCAATTGCCACGGCGCCGTCAGTCGGTTCATGACTGTCAATAAGGCGTACAGAAATAGTTCTCCATCGCGTGCCGCTGCGCTTTCGATCAATGTCTTGCACTCTTCCAGTTGATCGTTGGCGAGGTTACCGATCTGAAGAGGCAGGCGCGCGGAAAGCGACGCCAGCACGTCACGGCCTTTGAGGGCGCATTTGAGAGCGGCGAGTTCCTCACCCGCTCGCGGTGTCCCGATCTGTTGCAAAGTTCGACGCCGAATTTTTTCATCATCTTCGGCGGCGCTGAACGTGGCTTCAATCGCAGCCGCAACGCGATCCTGAAAGATACGAGCAAGACGCTCGGTCCTGGGCCGATCGCCGGCAAGCATTGCTTCGCTGACGTCGGCTGCCAGGTCGTTGGCATCGTTCGGAAGGAGATCGCGCTGGATCCAATTCCACAATGCTTCAAGCGATGAGCGGGCGACGCGACCAGGATGCTTGTGGTCCCCGCGATCATCCACGAGAAACGGCTCGAGCGGCTTGAACAGCAGTTGTGCGGAATCTTCGATGCGGAGAGCGCCGTCACGCTGCTCGCGCAGGATGCGTCGCAATTCCTGCAAAACCAGATCGGCGCCAGTAACTTCTTCGCCACGCAGCACGCTGCGTTCGAGCTCGCTGGTCAACAGCGAACAAGCTCCTGGCGAAAGCTCGCGCAGAAATTGCCGCAGCCGTTCGACGGTCGTTTCGGCGCCCGCCATCCTCGGTCTATCCGAATTCAAGCCTTTTGGCTTGATACGGCGGGGGGCGTTAAGGCTTTATTAAGTGTGATCCGACGCTAGCCGATCGCCGTCCAGCTGCCGTCCTGGTTGCGGCAGGCGGTGCCGCGGGTGGTCTGGGGGCGCCCGTCAAGATAGACGGTGTGGGTATAGGAGCGGCAGTTACGACCGGCCTGTTGGTACTGTGGACCGGGAACTACCGTGCCGTATCGACCGGAATCAGGATTCCGCCACGATACCGGGGCGCCGGGTTGGCCGCGCTCGAGCGCATCCATTTGCGCGGCATAGGCCCGCTCCTTGTCCTCGTCGTCGAGCGCCGCGCCGATGCGGTTGCCGATTAGGCCGCCTAAGGCCCCGCCGATCGCGGCGCCGGCAATGCGATTTCCCGTGCCGCCGCCGGCGACTGCGGCACCGACCAGCGCACCGGTGCCAGCGCCGGCCAAGGTCCCGGCAGTTTCTTTTGGTCCTGGTCCGGTTCCCACTGCCGGCGCCGGACCGGGTTCCGGTCGATCCCTCATCCAATCCGGGGTTCCGGAGGCGCAGGCAGCGAGCGCGAGACCGACGATCACGGCGGTAGCGGATTTCGACGCGGACATATCGACCCCCGGGAAAGCAACGTGGAAACACGAACTCGGCTAATGCAGGATTGATCAGCCTATCGGGACGGTAGGATTAGGGCAAAACTCCGGCGACGTACAAAATAAACGGGCGCAAGTTATGCTGCCGGCAGAACCAATTCTGCGCGCAGCCCGCCAAGTGGCGCCGTGCCGAGCGTCAGGCCGCCCCCATAAAGTGCTGCCAGTTCGACGACAATCGACAAACCAAGACCAGAACCAGGCTTCGTCTCGTCCAGTCGCTGTCCGCGCTTTGCCACTTGTTCGCGCTCAGACGGCGACAGGCCGCGGCCGTCGTCGTCAACAATGATACGCACGACCTGCCGGTTGCTGATCTGATCGGGACGTTCCCGCATCACCTCGATCGCCACCCTTGAAGAGGCCCATTTACAGGCATTGTCGACGAGGTTCCCCATCATCTCCTCGAGGTCCGGACGTTCTCCGTGGAATTGAGCTTTGTCGTCGGCGTGGACGTCGATGGTGAGGTTCTTGTCGCGGTGAATTTTTTCCATGGTGCGAGCGAGCGCAGTTACGACAGGCGCTACCTCTGCAACCGAGCCGACCACCGTGAGGCGGGCGGCGAGACGGGCGCGCTCAAGATGACGGGCCACTTGGTCGCGCATGATAGCGGCTTGTTCGAGCACTTTTTGCGCAAATGGCTCGGTGCCGCGCGCGGAGGCCTCGTTGACCATTACAGAGAGCGGCGTCTTCAACGCATGGGCAAGATTACCGACATGCGTGCGTGCGCGCTCTACGATTTCTTTATTGGCCTCGATCAAGGCGTTGGTTTCGCGCGCGAGCGGCGCAATCTCTTCGGGGAATTTTCCGGTCAGGCGCTCGGCGCTGCCCGAGCGAATAGCTGCGAGCCCGTCGGTGATACGCTTCAACGGCGCCAGACCGAAGCGAACCTGAAATGTAGTGGTGAGCAGCAATACCGCCGCGAGTATGGAAAATGTGATGATTAGCGCTTGATCGAACGATCGCGTTTCCTCGGAGATTTCGGCAGCGTCGCCGGCCACAGCGACGAGATAGTGGCCTTCATCGCCGAGATCGATATTGCGCTCAACAAGCCGGAGCCGCTGCTCTTCGGGACCGGACACATAACCTTCACGCGAACCGTCGGGACCGGCGGCAATGCCGAAGTCCTGCAAATGCGGGAGACCGCCGTCCCACAGCGACCGCGAAGCGCGCACTTCAGCCTTTCCGGGGTCGAGGCGCGTGACTTGCCAGTACCAGCCTGACAAGGGCAACTCAAACAGCGGTTCGCCGAGTGACTGCGGAAATTTTTCGCCGCCTTCATCCGGTGAGGCAACGTCAGCCACCAGCGTGCGTAGATAAACGCCAAGGCGGCGATCGAAAGCACGTTCGACAGCCTGGCGATAGAGCGAAGACAACACGACACCAGTGATGAGCAGTATGATCACTGCCCAGACGGTGGCTGAAAGGAAAAGACGCAGCGCGAGGGAGTTGGCGCGCATCCCATCAACGCGCATCGGGTGGTGTCAGCAAATAGCCGAGACCACGCACGGTTTGAATGATTTCAACCCCCAGTTTCTTTCGGATACGGCCGACAAACACTTCAACGGTGTTCGAATCACGATCGAAGTCCTGGTCGTACAGATGCTCAACCAGCTCGGTACGCGAAACCACGCGGCCAGTGTGGTGCATTAAATAAGCTAGGAGCCGGTATTCATGACTTGTGAGTTTGACCGGATTGCCATTGACTGAGACACGACCGGTACGGGTATCAAGCCGCACAGGTCCGCAATTGAATTCGCTTTTGGCGTGGCCGGCCGATCGGCGCAGAAGCGCCCGCACGCGCGCGAGTACTTCCTCGAGATGGAATGGCTTGGCGACGTAGTCGTCGGCTCCCGCATCAAAGCCCTGCACCTTGTCGCTCCAGCGGTCGCGCGCCGTAAGCATTAGCACTGGCATGGCGCGGCCGCTGCGACGCCAGGCTTCCAGGACCGAGATGCCATCCATTTTCGGCAAACCGATATCAAGAATGACCGCGTCGTAAGGCTCGGACTCGCCGAGAAAGTGGCCTTCCTCTCCATCGAAAGCGCGATCGACGACATAACCCGCGTCGGTCAGCGCAGTGGCAAGTTGGCGATTGAGGTCGGGATCGTCCTCGATCACGAGGAGGCGCAAGGCATTATTCTCCACTCAAGGGCCGACATGAAACTCGCCACTCACGGCATCAATGGTTGCGTCGACCACTTTGCCACTACGACCAAGCAGAGTCAGCACATAGACGAGTTTCTCGTCGCGCCGGCATAGGCGCGCCCGCACCACTTCGGAGTGTTTACGGTACTGACGCAGCGATTTAATGGCCTGGCCGAGCGAAATCGCAAGATTGGCATCGACCGCGGCGCGCTGTTCGGCCTTGGTGAGACAGGAGTCATGACGGGGAGCGTCGGCGGCGTGGGCCGGGAGGCCGATGGAGCCGAGCAGCAGGACGGCCGGGAGAAGTCGGGGAACCGGCATGGGAGGGGTGTTAACGGCGCGCCGGTGAACGCTGGCTGAACGCCCAGGATTAAACAGCTCTAAAAAGCCGTTTCCGCTAGCTATCGAAGCCCTCGAACGACGCAAAAGCGTCGACAGGCTCGCGCGGAGAGCGCCAGGAATTGATTGGGGCGGCCACATCTTCGTACCCGAGGGCCATACCCGAATAAATCATCAAATTGTCGGGAAGTCGCAGAAAAACACGCACTGTGTGGTGGAAAGAGACCCATGCCTGCTGCGGACAGGTATGCAGTCCGAACCCGCGTGCCAGCAAGGCAACAGTTTGAAGATAACCGCCGATATCGGCCCATTGCGCAGGTCCATGAGCTTTTTCGCGTGCGAAAAACAAGGCAACCGGCGCGCCAAAAAATTGATAGTTGCGGGCATACTGCTTGTAGCGCGCCGATTTGTTCTCTCGCGACACATTGATCGACCGATATAGCAGCTCGCCAACAGTGAACCGGCGCGATCGATAGGGTTCGGTCAGCGGGTCGGGATAAATCGTGTAGTCGGTGCCCTCGCCTTTCGGCAGGTCTGCCGCCATACGTGGCGCGAGCAGCGCTTTGAGTTCTTCAATGCGCTGGCCGGCGAGGGCATAGACACGCCACGGCTGCATGTTGCCGGCCGATGGCGCCCGTGCCGCGCGCTCGACAATCTCTCGAACGACTTTTTCGGGGACTAGTGTCGGCAAAAATGCTCGGCATGAGTATCGTGAGGCGACGGCTTCAAGGACGTCCATAGGCAGGCTCCGCGAGGTTCACTACAGTGTGAAGAGCGGAACACGACGTGCCAAGGCCTTCGTGCTGCTATGTCGACGGTTTATCCTGTCGGTGAGGGATCAAGGGAACGGACGACGCCTTTGGCCGATCAACATCGTTCTCAACCTGGGGGAAGTATTTCAGAACCGATTGCTCTAACGATCTACAGATGTCTTCAGCCATATCGGACTCAATTGGCTTGGATGATGCCGCGGATGCTGGAGCGCCCATCACGTCTCCTGTAAATGTAATTTGTCTCTTGCGACTCTTGCGCGACAATGTTGCCCGTTATCAATGAGTCGCGTGCAGTAACACTGCACCATGCGGCGCGAATTGAAAAACATTGGCGAAGAGGTATTACAATCCCGTGATGAATTTTCGTGCGAGTTCGTTGCAAAATATTTAGCGGCGTAGCGGATTGCGTGATCCACATGCGGTTAATTTCAGATACGCGAATTTAATTTCCGCGACCGACAGTCGTCTTGGTGTCTTGGCCGCGGTTCGCCGTTTGACTGTCTGTATGAAGCGGCTTGCTACGTTGCCCGGCAGGTTGCTGCGCGACCGTTACCGGGTGCAATAAGTCCTGCGCGCGTGGATTCCGCGGTGGCAGTGGGATTTCGTCCGGCCCGTCCCAGGCCAGAAGGCCGGCGAGCTCTTGACAAGGCGCGAGCTGCGGCAGTTTCACCGCCGGGCTACCGGTTTGTGCGGCGGTCCACGTCTCCGCAGGCCAGCTGGTGATGATCTTGACGTAGTCTTGCGTCTCTTGCGGAAGCTGGCCTTTATTAGCGAGCCAATCCTGGATGCGCTTCGGTCCCGCATTGTAGGCAGCGGCGGCGAGGCCAAGATTGCCGAACTTCTGGGATAGATCGCGCAACAAGCGCGCCGACGCCGGTATTGCTTGCACTGGATCAAACGGATTATCGAGGCCTCGATCGGTGGCGGTCTCCGGCATAAATTGCGCGATGCCCAGCGCACCGGCCGAGCTGATGACGTACGGTTTGAAGCTGCTTTCCCGATACAACAGTCGAATAAAGAAATGCGGAGGCAGATCGTTGCTGCGTGCCGCCTCAGCGATCGCGTTGCAGACTTCCTCGCGCGAGCGATAGACGATTGGCTTAAGTAGCGGGCGAAGCGGGGCGAGTGGAAATACGACGAGTTCATATCCTGGCGGCAGGCTTGCATTGGTGTTTTCCGGCGGAACCGCATGTCGCGATGCGAGCGTCAGCCAACATCCGATAAAGGCAACTATGATTCCGGCGGCCATGTCGCCGATGAGGCCGAAGCCCTTGCGCCGGACCATCGTGCCAATCAGCCACCCAAACATGAGCCCCAGCAGCAGGCTTATGAAAAAAATACTTTCGCCCGAAAAGTACATCGGTTCCTGCCCCGGTGGGTGGGGAATGATTGCGCAGTGGCGTGACAAATGTGAGGCAGAGGGCCCTCAATGAACCCCGGCAGCTGCCGTGGGCACCCAAATAGGCCTCGTATTCGGACACGGAAGCCGCCCCGCCTTCCCGTTCAGACAAAGTTCAGCGACCTGCCACTGGGGGTTTGCGCGTTGTCGCCTGGAATTGTTCCGGCCGGTGCACGATCGGAGGAGAACGCTATCGGGCCTTGATGATGCGATAAAGTTGAAAACGATCGCCATCGGCTACAAGGCGTAGGCGTTCCGGATCTGGATTGGGCGCGTCATCTTCTGTGAAAAGAATGTAGATATAGTCAAATTTCGTCCAATTGAGCCAGAACGCTGGCATGTCTGGTAACGGGTGTTCGGCCGCGAGAACGAGTTGCGCCGTCGAGGGTGGCGTCCCATCGTGAATGTCGGCGAAATCGCGATAGTCAGAGCGAACATGAATCACTTGCTTTCCTTCGACGCTGAATAACGTCGTAACCAGTGCTGATCGCTCGATCGTGGCGATGCAGGCCGCGTGGACGAGACCGAGGTCGCGCACGTCATCCCCGGATGAGGCATTCGCATATGCCACGAAAATTTTTGAGCCCGGCTGGATCCGGCGTACCGAGGCCCGAAACTCGCTGGTCGAATCCGATAACTGCGACCAATTGTAATCGATCTCCAGCAACCGGCCCGCGATCAAAACAATAAGGATGCTCAAAAATCCACGCCGCACGAGGCGGCGCCGCGTGTCCAAGTTGCCACACGCAAAAAGCATGAACGCAATGCCGGGCGGTAGCCGCTGATCAGCCATGTACGTGTCAAACATGACGCGCGGTAGCGCAAAATAAACCACACCTCCGACAACAAGCAGCACCAGAGCCAGCGGATGAAACTTCAGAACACGGTGGCGGATTGCCCAGATCGCGCCCCCCACCAGAACTATGACCAACGCAAAAGCGGCAATATCGGAATAGTTGGCAATTATGTAGATCAGTCCGTCGAGTTTACCGCGTTGCTCCCATGAGTTGGCGGCAACGAGCTGCATCGTCGGACTGGCGTAGAGCAGCGGCGCGACGACGAGGAACGGCACACCGCTGAGAAAAAAGGCGACGAGCCTGCCAGGCCACGGCTGCGATCGCTGCTCCCAGAGCCGCAAAACCTCGAATGAAAATAGACCAATCCCGTAAATCCCGAGTGCGCAGAGATGGCAGAAAAAGAGCACGACAATCGAGACCGTCGATAAAACGAACCGTATTGGCCATGCACGTTCGCGTACGGAAATCCAACCCGCCAACGCCCATATCGCTACGCCAATACCGAAAAGGTAATTCATTAATCCGACGAGAAAGACAAAATTGTAGAGCAAGGGGATCGCGATTAACGGCAGAACGGAGAATCGACCCACCAGCGCCCGATTAAGCATCAGGATGCCTGAAATAATGAGTACAAACATGGACACGAGAAATACTTGGCCAGCGAGATAAACATTCATGATGCGCGCCAGCGGCGGCACGATAATGTCCATCGCCAAATTAGGTATCACCTGCCAATTTAGTTCGTAGAACGCCGCAAGCTGACGATTGTTCGGCAATTCCGCGATCACCTGCATCCGCGCGAGGTGATTAATATAATCCGAAAGAGGCGGCAGGGGATGCGTCCAAATCGGAATCGATATCAGGAGCGTGAGCGCAATAAATAGCGCCATAATTTGTGAGACGGAGAAGTCACCCAGGTGGGACCGCTGAGGCTGCGCTTTCGAAGCAGTTGGTTGAGTTTTCCAAAGCATATGCAATCATTATCACAGTGATTGATTGCGCAAGCCAGAAATGAATGTCTTCCAATTCGGGCATAAGCCTTGCAGTCTTATTGTTCTTGCCCAAAGCGGACCTGGAGCCTTACCGCCGCATCACAATCTGGTATGCTTTGACCCCACAACTCGCGTGGAGCTCAGAGGATAGTCAGGTGCGCCGGCGAGATTTTATCAAAATTATGGCTGGCTCAGCGGTGGGGTGGCCGCCACTGAAGCCGGTATCGGCGCAGGCGGAGCAATACCCCGATCACCCCGTGAAGGTGGTTGTTGGCTATGCCGCCGGCGGCGGCCCTGACGTCCAGGCGCGTACGGTAGCGCAACAACTGGGCCTCAATCTCGGGCAGCAGTTCTTCGTTGAAAATCGGCTTGGAGCCAACGGAACCATTGCTGCGCGTTCCGTCGTACAATCAAAGCCGGACGGATACACGCTGCTCTTTTCTTCGAATGGTATCGCACCCACCCCGTATATTTACAAAAACCTAGGCTACGACATCTTCACCGACCTCACGCCGATAGCGACCATCGGAATTCTCGACGGCCTGTTCATGCTTGTTGACGCAAAATCGCCGTACGAGACGGTGCAGCAATTCATCGATCACGCGAAAAAAGATCACGCCGTGTATGGTTCGCCGGGCGTGGGCAACGGCCTGCATCTTGCTGCCGAGATTTTCAGCAAAAAGGCGGGCATCAAGATGCAGCACATCCCCTACAAAGGGGCATCGGAAGTTATGACCGGCATGCTCAGCGGTAGCGTTGAAGTCATGTTTGTAACACCGCCATCCGTGATGGGATTGATCGCGGAAGGACGCGTACGTGCACTCGCGTACACCGGCAGCAAACCTTTCCCTTCCTTTCCCAACGTGCCACTCATGAAGGACATTCTGCCGGGTTTTGAGCCCATCGGCTCCTGGGGCATGTTCTTCGCTCCGGCGAAGACGCCACCTGAGATTGTCGAGAAATTGAATGCGGCGGTGCGCGCAGCTATACAGGCGCCGGCTGTGGCGTCCATCATGCAACGCGACGGCTACATTCCGGACAATCGGAGCGCCTCTGAAACGGCGGCGTATTTCCGCCGGGAAGTCGAACTGATGGGCGACGCGGTGAAGGCAGCGGGCATTGAGCCCAACTGATCGGCTCATCCGACGGCACACTGTTCGCCCGCATTGAGGAGATTCATCCCACAATGATGAAACGCGAGAACTTCGCTATCGAGACCATCTACGTACCGGTAAAGCGGAGGAGCACGTTAGACCCGAAGCGGGTAGAGCAGATCGCACAGAGCATGCTGGTGAATGGCCAGACAACGCCGATCCTCGTGCGGCCAGACGGCGCACGTTTCGTGTTGGTCGAGGGCCTGCATCGGCTGGAGGCCGCTAAGGCATTGGGCGAGCCGACGATCGTTGGCTTCCGTGTCGACGCGCGGAAGCATTGAACCGTACGTCTGCACAGTGCATCGACGGGATGCGAGTTCGAATGTTAATTCGGCAAATCAGTTTCGCCCGTCCGATGGACCGAAACTGGAACCAGCGTCGATATTCGGTTTCAGTCGGCGGAGTTGGCGCGGGCGTCTGATCGCCGGTCCAGTCCGCAGGCTTTGGGCAATTTTCCCCGGACGGCACTCGCCTGTCTCGGTCATCACGTGGGCAAGCCAGAAATGACGCCAGGCGATTTCGTCGGCGATTTGACGCGTTTTGGCGATACTAATTTCTGTTTTGCTCATGGTAAGACTCCCAAGACAACGCAGATGCAGCCAGCCAACCCGACAGCGCAAAGAGCCGAAGAGACCAGAACCACGAGCTCAATACCGATCATAGAAGTCCCCTTCAAATACCCTCAATGCGGGTAAGTTAGAGACACCAGCTCGCCCGGCTCATAAGGGCTAGGTTGACGCTAGCGGAGACGGTATTGGCCGCTGTGTTGGCCATCACAAAAAGGCTTATTGTGGATTTTTTTATTCGATTGACGATGGGTCTTGCGGGTCCGCTATCGACCCAGGCGGCCATCGGCTAACCCCGGCCCGTTGACGGCAGCACCAAAAAAACCCTGCCAGTCCGCATTGGCGCGGCGTCAGCGACTTGGCCGTGGACCATCACCCGTCAATGTTTCCATAAACGCAACGAGGTCGAGCCGCTCCCGTTCGGTCAGCTGGATCGGAACCAGCATGGGCGAACGACTTGGGCGATCGATGCCGCCCTTTTCATAATGATGCACCACGTCAGTCAGCGTCGCGATCGATGCATTGTGCATGTACGGCGCGCGCAGCGCCACCGACCGCAGCGTCGGAGTTTTGAAAGCAAAATTCAGCGCCGCGTCCTTGATCTCCCGACCTCGTCCCTGATCAGTTGTGGTCGTACCGATGTCGTGAAATTGGTCGTCGGTAAATCGCCAACCGCTGTGGCAACCAGCGCAGCTGGCCTTGCCGGTGAACAGCACGAACCCGCGCTTTGCCGATTCCGAGATTGCTGTCTCATCCCCCGCGATCCATCGGTCGAAGGGCGCAATTCCCGGTTCCAGCGTACGTTCAAACGCTGCCAGCGCCAGCGCGATGCCATCGACGTCGATGGGCTGGCCGGGCAAGGCGGCTTTGAACCTTGCCGCATAGCCCGGGACCGATCTGACACGTTCCTCGATCGTCTCGACCTTCACGGGCGTATCGGTTTCGCGCATTGACATGGACCCGGTGGCCATCGATGCTTTCGCCTGGGCTTCGAGCGTCGGACTGCGTCCGTCCCACCCAACCGGCGTACTACCGGCGTAACCTAACCCGATCAGCGGCTGCGATTTGCGCGAGGTCGGCTTGCCGGAATCGTTGCGCGGATGCGCATCGGTCACCACGTAGCCCAGCTCCGGGAAATGGCAAGTCGCGCACGCAGTCTTGCCCGACGCGGAAATACGCGCGTCGAAGAAAAGACCACGACCGAGATCGACCAAAGCCTGATTCTCGACAGGATGCGCCGCGGGGCGTCGATAATCGCT
>JBGQLL010000016.1:0-25597 GCA_041500065.1 Pseudolabrys sp. | reverse complement strand
TTGCCCTTGCGTCCTGAGTTAGGCCCCGCGCGTTTGTGTACGCGCTTGTGTACTCGGGACGCCCCCGAGTTCTATAGAAGAAACAGATAGTTGTGATAAATCAGGGGCACAGAGTGTCGCTGGTCGGAGTGGCAGGATTTGAACCTGCGACCCCCACGTCCCGAACGTGGTGCGCTACCAGACTGCGCTACACTCCGACTGAAGGCCGGTCTTATAACCCCGGCATCTTTAAACGCAAGCTTGCGAGAGGCGATGACCGCCGAGCCCGGAACGCGGATTTTGAAGGCCGATCATGAGGCGACCGAGGCCGCGGCGCGCTGCCTTACCGCCGGCGGATTGGTCGCCTTTCCGACCGAAACGGTCTACGGCCTGGGCGCCGACGCCGGCAATGGCGAGGCCGTCGCCCGGCTTTATGCGGCCAAGGGACGCCCCTCCTTCAATCCGTTGATCGCACATGTTGCGGATATCGACGCCGCCCGGCGTGTGGGCGTTTTCAATCCCGCCGCCGAAAAACTGGCGGCCACCTTCTGGCCCGGACCGCTGACATTGGTGCTGGCAAAGCG
Source organism: Pseudolabrys sp. (assembly GCA_041500065.1). Lineage (GTDB taxonomy): Bacteria > Pseudomonadota > Alphaproteobacteria > Rhizobiales > Xanthobacteraceae > Pseudolabrys. Next base: position 25,034 of record JBGQLL010000016.1, on the reverse strand, counting down.
GCCGCATTGCGGCGTGGCCGATCTTGCCCTCGCCGGCCTCGACAGTGTCGCGGTGCGCGTGCCTGCGCATCCGGTTGCGCGTGCTTTGCTCAAGACCTTCGGAGGGCCGGTGGTGGCGCCATCGGCAAATCGTTCCGGTCACGTTTCGCCAACGAGCGCCGCTCACGTGCTTGCCGACCTGCGCGGCCGTATCGATCTGATCGTCGATGCCGGCCCCTGCACGGTTGGCGTGGAGTCAACCATCGTATCCTGCGTCGAGCAGCCGACATTGCTGCGACCAGGTGGCATCCCCCGCGATGCGATTGAGCGCATCCTCGGCAGTACGCTGGCGGTGCCTGCTGTCGCCGAAGACGCCCCACTCGCGCCCGGGATGCTGGCATCGCACTATGCGCCAAAGGCGGCGCTGCGCCTCGACGCTGACGCTGCTCAACCAGGTGAAGCACTGCTCGCCTTCGGTAAAACGCCGTCCTTTTCCGGCACAACATTCAACCTGTCGCCGCGCGGCGACCTGATCGAGGCGGCGGCCAATCTTTTCTCGCATTTGCGCGCGCTGGACGCTTCCGGTGCAAAGCGCGTCGCGGTAATGAAGGTGCCGCACGACGGCCTGGGCGAGGCGATCAACGATCGTCTCAAGCGCGCTGCAGCACCGAGACGGTAGTAGAATGAACGAACAGCTTCGCCGAGCGCCCTCGCCCGATTTGCTGCCGCGTTTTGCAGCCATCGTCGGCGGCAAATATGCGGTCACCGATCCGACTGCTCTCGAGCCGTACCTGATCGAGGGTCGCGGCATCTATCATGGCCGCTCGGCGATGTTGCTTCGGCCCGGCTCGGTCGACGAGGTCCAGACAATCCTCAAACTTGCCAACGAAACCAAGACGCCGCTGGTGCCGCAGGGCGGCAACACCGGACTGGTCGGCGGACAAATTCCATTCGATGGCGAGTTGCTCCTCTCGCTCACGCGGCTCGACAAGATCCGCGAAGTCGACGCCGCATCGAATACGATGACCTGCGAAGCCGGCGTTGTTCTGGCGAGGGCGCAGGATGCAGCAGCCGCGGTCGACCGGCTGTTTCCGCTTTCGCTCGGCGCCGAAGGCAGCTGCACCATCGGCGGAAATCTCTCCACCAATGCCGGGGGGACCGGCGCGGTGGCCTACGGCATTGCGCGCGATCTCGTGCTCGGCCTGGAGGTCGTGCTGGCGGACGGCCGGCTCATGAACCTTTTGTCGAAATTGAAAAAGAACAACACCGGTTATGACCTTCGGCATATCTTCGTCGGCGCCGAGGGCACGCTCGGCATCATCACCGCCGCGGTGGTGAAAATGTTTCCGCGACCGCGCGCGGTCGAAACTGCTTTCATCGGGGTGCCCTCCCCGGCTGCCGCTGTAAAACTGCTCAATCTGGCGCAGGCGCGCGTCGGCGGCACGGTGACCAGCTTCGAGCTGATCGTCCGTGATGTGATCGAATTCGCCCTCAAGCACGCGCATGGCGCGCGCGACCCGCTCACCGGCAAACACGCCTGGTATGTGCTGATGGAAGTCTCGTCGCAGCACGGCGAGGCTTTACGCGAAAGCGTCGAGCAGCTGCTGGCCGACGCCGGCGCCAAGGGCCTGGTCGAGGACGCGACGATCGCAGCCAGCCTCGACCATGCGAAGGCGTTCTGGCACTTGCGCCATATATTGCCGGAAGCGCAGAAGCCGGAGGGTGGATCGATCAAAGCTGACGTTTCTGTTCCGGTGGCGTCAGTTCCGGAATTTCTGGCCGAGGCAAGCGCGGCGGCCAAGGCGATCGTTCCGGGTTGCCGCCCGGTGCCGTTCGGTCATCTTGGCGACGGCAACGTGCATTTCAATGTCAGCCAGCCGGTCGGGGGCGATCCGACCCAATTCCTTGCGCGCTGGGGCGAAGTCAACGATGCCGTGAACAAGATCGTTCTTAAATACGGCGGTTCGATTTCAGCCGAGCACGGTATCGGCAAGCTCAAGCGCGACTCGTTGGCGAAAGTGAAGGATCCGGTCGCGCTCGAGCTGATGCGTGGTCTAAAGCGCATGCTCGATCCGAACGGCATCCTCAATCCGGGCAAGGTGCTCTAGCCGCACCTCATTGCGTTACGATCACGCGCCCCTTCATATTGGGATGAAACTTGCAGAAGTAGTCGGTCGTCCCTGGCTTGTTCAGCACCAGCCGCCCGGTTTGTTTCGGCGCGAGGGTGACATTCCAATCACCGTTCGTGGCCGTCGCGGTATGCGCGAAGGCGTCCTTGTTCATCCACTCGATCGTGTCGCCGACCTTGGCGTTCACGTCAACCGGCGCGAACTCGAGCTTGTCGACAGTCACTTGAATCGTCTCCGCCTGCACCGGGACGGACAGCAGCCCGAGCGCAACCAAAGCGGCGAGGCTGATCCGCCCCGATCTCACGGCGAAAATCCTCGATCTACTTGACGTCGGAGGCGACGTGTTCGGCATGCTGCAGATGGCCCTGGAAAATCTTCAGGCCGGTTTGCAGCAGACTCTTGAGCTCGGCGTTGTTCGCCGAGGGAATAAGCGTGGTTTCGAGCGCGCCGTTCACGGTCTTGTGGTAGGCGACCTCGTTGGCGACATAGGCCTTGTCGAAGGCGGCGCCGTTTAGCTTTGCCAGCTCGTCACGCTTTGCCGCCGCCTGTTTGGTCAGCGCGCGGCTGGTGTCGTTATCTTCCGGTTTCACGTTCAGCTTCTTGACCAGCGCAAGCGCCTGCTTGTTCACCTCGGCGTGGTCGCGCACCATATCCTGGGCGAACTCGCGCACTTCCTTGTTCTTGGATTTATCCAGCGCCTGCTTGGCAGCATCGATGTCGAGCTGACCTGCGGTGTAGGCGATGTGCGCGATTTGCGGATCGGTCGGCTTGGCGCCTTGCGCGAATACAGGCGCGGACAGCAGGCAAAGCGTCGCAAGGCCTGCGGTTAATCTGGCAATCATGGGAACCTCCTTGGTGCGGCCGTCGGGCCGTGCCGTGCATCGATGAGATATTTGATGCAGCAGGGCGCGGGAGGTTCCCGGCAATTACTCGGTGCAGATAAGGCTAACCACTCTCTCGGTCATGCGTTGGCAGCGCTGGCCGCCAAAGGGGAAACTGCTGGTGAGGGCGGGACCAAGCTGCTTGTCCAGTTGCGCGCGCAACAACACACGTGCGCGGTGCAGCCGCGTTTTCACCGTTTCCGGCTGCAAACCGAAAAGATCGGCGGTTTCCTCGACGCTCATTCCTTCGACGATGCGCGCAACGAATACGGCACGGAACGTATCGGGAAGCTCATCGATCGCCTGTTCGAGCACCGCACGAATTTCGCCTTGCGCCATGGTTTGCTCCGGATCGCTGGAGGCCGCCGAGGCTGGAAAGTTGATGATCTCCGCCTGATGGCGATTTTCGCCGTAGGTTTCCCAATCCACCGTCGGGCGCCGGCGGCGTAAACGCCCCAGTGCCTCGTTCATGGCAATGCGCGTGATCCATGTGCCGAAGGCAGCGTCGCCGCGGAACAGATCGAGGCCGGTGAAGGCGCGGACGTAGGTCTCCTGCACTACATCCTCGGCCTCGGCGTCATTGCGCAGGATGCTCCGCGCAATGCGAAACAGGCGGCGATTGTACCGCTTGGTGATGGCGCGAACGGCGGCTTCGTCGCGCCCTCGCGCCAAACCCACCAGTTCCTCATCGCTGAGCGTTTCGGCTGCGGCATGTTGAGCCTGCGTCAACGGCATGGGTAGTGTCCTCTATTCTGATGCATTGGATGCATTAGCGCTGAAAAGGTTCCGGCGACCCCACAGGTCAAAACAAAACCCCCTGCCCGTCGTCCTTCTTGGCACGTTTGGCAGTGCGGCGTGCCGCGGTGAGTTCCGGTACCGGCGCGGCTTCGACCAGTGCTGAATACCGTTCGACCAATTTCGGATTGTCGTTGGCGGTACGATTGACCGCGGTCGAGACCTCATAGGCTTCGAGCAGATCGTCGGACGGCGGAGCAATCAGTACGGCGGCCGTCTCGGCATCGACCTTTGCGCAATCGAGCCAAAGATTAAAGGCGTCGGGCGGCACGACCACCGGCATCCGCTCATGAATGTCGGCGAGCGCACGGTTGGCCCGCGTCGTAACGATCGCGGCGGTTTCCACCTCCTCTCCATTGGGCCCGGTCCAGGTTTCCCATAGGCCGGCGAAAGCGAGCGGCTGACCCGAACTCGCGCGTACGTAATATGGCTGCTTGCGTGTGCCGGCCGCTTTCCACTCGTAGAAGCCATCGGCCGGAATCAGGCAGCGCCGGTACTTCATCGCGGCACCAAAGGCCGGCTTGTCAATCACCGATTCGCCACGCGCGTTGATCAGCAAGGTGAAGTTTTTGGGGTCCTTCACCCAGGACGGCAGCAGCCCCCAGCGCACGAGTGCGAACTGGCGCTTGCCGTCCACCAGGCGAACAATGGCGATGGGCTGGGTCGGCGCGATGTTGTAGCGCGGCGGAAAATTGGGCTGTTCGGGGTAGCCGAACAGCGCCCGGATCGCCTCCGGCGCAGAAGTCACCGCATAACGGCCGCACATCGACCAAGCCTCAACCATTGCGCGTTTAAGTGCAATTTACCGCCGTAGATGTCTTTTTCTCAGATGATTTAAGGCCTGGATTGCCAGGTTCAACCTTTCGCCACGGCAGCACCGCACGCCCAGCGGCGCGGCTGCCGGCAGTTTGAAAATCAAGTCGGCCATCTCCATCTATGGTGCATGCATGAAGAATTCGACCCTACAGACTATTCGGTCGTCGTGAAGTTGCGAGGAACGCAGCCTAAGCCCTGGCGATGGGAAATCTACTGTGCCGGCAAAGCTGGGCCGGTAGAGCGCTCGCCTGTCTTTTTCGAGAGCATGGCAGCGGCGGTCAAAGAAGGGAAAAAGGCCCTCGCGCACTTGCTGGCGAAAGCGAAGCACGCGGCGTGACGTAGACGCGCGCAGCAGCGCGTCCGCTTCGCGCGTACTAATCGGGGGACTCGCCGACCGGTCTACGCGAAAATGCGTCGATGTAGTAACGGCGCATCAGATGCAGCGTGGTCCGGCACGATACTGACGCGTTGGTCGCGACAGCGGCAAGGCACAGATTTTCGGCTGCTCAGATTTATCTTGCGACCGTTCGGTAAAACGACATACCGCCGGATCATCGCCCCGCGGCCCTCCACCACGTATTTCGTACCATCCGGAAAACTCTTTGGCAGACGCATGTGCCCCCACTTTCTTTCAGCCCAACGATACCGGACGGCAGTGGCGCGGCTGCAATTTGGCAAAATTGCAGTTATCCCCGTTCTGCACTCGGGCCGTGGTGTCGGGAGAATTTTTCGGCGTCGACCAGAAGAATGTGACGCTGGCGTGACCAACAATATTACCGCAGCGGTATTGAGTTGCTTCTGACCCGTCCCTCTTTACCGCTAATTTTCCGTCGTCGATTTGGATTGTCTTATCCGGCTCGGCGCCGGACGTTCCAAATCACATTGGTACGCGAGTACCAATTTGTATTGCGTAGGTGCCCCGGCCATCGTGCCGGGGCATTTTACGAGTGACCGGCTACCTCAGTTTGCCCGGCCGCCGCCCATTTCCTGTTGCCAGCGTTTGATTACCCCGAGCGGAAATTCACGCTCGCCGAGGCCAACGCGCCGGCAGGCCTCGGGCCACATTTTGAGCAAGGCTTGGTCGCGACGGAACAGCTCGCTTTGCGAGACCTCACCGACTTCAGAACTCGGCCATTGTTCCGCAGCCATTTTCAATAGCGCGATCAATGGAGCGATATCTTTCTTTTCAGTCATCATGGCTCATCCCCTTCCATTCCTCAGTACCGCCAGAATAGATGCACCAATCAGATCCCGCAGTGCTCGCCATCACAAAAGAACAAAAAGAACTTATGTGATGCACGGGCGCATCAGCGCTCAGACTGAAAAACCGGCTGAGCCCGAAACCGGTATTTAGGTCCGCTTGGGAACTTTGTGCAAAGCGGCAATTCATTGGGAACGATGTGTCAAATGACACATTGAGGTGAAAGCAGCAGGGGAAGCGGGGGGTCGAAGAAATGAGCCCGTGGGATGAGTATCGCGTAAAGGCTGCCGAACTGAGCGCGCGGGCAGCTTGCGAAAATGATTCGGCACTAAAGGCCGAGCTCGAGAATTTGGCACGAAGCTATCTACGCCTGGCTTTGCAGGCGGAACAGAACAGCCGTCTCGACCAAACGTACGAAACGCCACCCCCGAAAAAAGAAGACGACGATCCTGCCGCTAGAAGGTGCGTCGGCAGGCGCCGAGGATCATCTGCCCAGCGTGCCGATATAGGCCGCCAGGTCACCTGTTTCGCCGTCGGTTGGTGAAAAGTTCATTTTCGGGTGCGGTCCGCGGATAGCATTTCCGAGCAATTCGACGTTTGCTCCGTACTTTCCTGCGATCGTCTCAAACGGCGGAGCTTGCGCGACGTCCTGACGTTGTCCGGGCGCCACGATATGACAGGCGGCGCACTGACCCTGTGCCAGGCGTCTGCCGTTTTCCGCATCGGCGGCGTGCGTGGACGATACAGCACAGCTTGCGGCAAACGCTATTACCATCAATTGCCGCTTCATTTCTCACTTTCCCGACCGGCTCGTTGATCCCGCTCAAGGCGGCGTCTTGCCGCTCTCAAACGTCGCGTCTCTTCGTCAAGCGTCTCAATTTTCTCGTCGAGCTGCGTGATCCTCGTTTTTGGCGCATCAGTGCCACGCAGCTTATCGAGCGCCTGGCCGACGGAGAGTTTGGTTGTTTCAGCCATGACAAAATCCTCCACGGATCGGTCAAAGACGATTTGATCCAAATCAATGCAGCGAACTGGAATTGCAGTTTCTTTTTCACGAGCGGTGGAGAAGTCCCTTCATTGGGCATTTAGCGTAATCACTTTTTCACCGTGCGCAGACGCTCTCAGGCAGCCCCTAGCCTGAGAGCGTCTACTTGGCTAACCGGCCAAAGAATCTTCCCCCGTCACAAAGCGCACATCGAAGGGCTGGCTAATGTCCGAGGCTAAATGGGGTTATGAATTGTTTAATTCCGTCGCACAGAAGATGGGAAGAGCGGGCACTTCTCACCCGCTCTGAACGGACTCAAAAAGTAAGTGCAATTTAACCCCGCATCGTAACACTGTCGGTCCGATCGGCTTCGGGGATGGGGTCTCGATGAAATATCAGAATTGCGCGGACGCCGCGCAAGCGTCGGACGAGACGTATGATGCTGATATGGCGTCACAGCTCTCCGATGCCCACATCAACCCGGCGACTGGCCTTGCCACCGACTATCTCAACCGCTTCAGCGAAGCGGTCATGCTGCTGGACATGCTGGCGAGCTTTCCGGAATTCCGTGCGGACTTTATGGCGTGGGAACCGATGAGTTACCGGGAGCATTTCCGTCTTTCGCATTTCAAGACACGCGATACTGTGGTCGCTGCCTACGACAAGACCGACACGGACTTGCGCAACAGCCTCGACACGCTGGCCGTGACGATGACGATTGTGCTAGAGGCAACCCGGGCAGCGATGGATGACGCCGATCGTCGACCGGAGACGGTCGCGGCCCTGGCCGGAAACGCCATCGGTTGGCTCAAGCCACTGATTGCGCGTGCCGGTGCGATCATCAATGGTGAGGCCGATGTGAAGAACGTACCGACACCGCAGGACGTCGTCGACAAGTTGATGAAACGATAGCTCGCGTGGCCGACCAGCGAACCTATCCGCAGCGCCCTTATCTGGCAGTCAGCGCCGCCATCGTTCGTGATGGCAAGGTCCTCATTGTCCGCCGTGCACGGAGCCCGGCGTTTAACCTCTATACGTTGCCCGGAGGCACTGTCGAAGTGGGAGAGACGCTCGCCGATGCGGTCGTCCGTGAAGTGCGCGAGGAGACTTCGCTCACAATCGAGCCGATCGCGCCCGCCGGCCACCGCGAAGTAATCGCCCGCGATGCAGCGGGACGGATTGAGCGGCACTTCGTCATTTTATGTTTTGCCGCGCGGTGGCTTGCAGGCGAGCCCATTCTCAACGACGAGCTTGATGATGCGCGTTGGATTGACCCATCGGAGCTCAGCGCGTATCGGACCACGGATGGCCTCGCCGAAATCGTCACCGCCGCTGCGGCACTTCTGCGCTGACCGGCCTGCCTTGCGATTACGCCGAAGCCGGCGCATATCATCCGCACGGACAATTTGAGCAAACCACGTGAAGAAGCTTCTCACCATCGGATCGATTCTGCTGTGCCTTGCTTTGCCCGCACGCGCGCAAAACGAGGCGCCCGCCCCTTTTGATGGCGACCTGGAGCGGCTCGGCGAAATCATGGGCGCGCTTCACTACCTGCGCGCGATCTGCGGCGCCAATGAAGGACCGAAATGGCGCAACGAGATGCAAGCCCTGATCGACGCTGAAGCCCCAAGCGGCGAGCGGCGTCGCAAGATCGTGGCAAGCTTCAATCGCGGTTACCGCGGCTTCCAGCAGACGTACCGCACCTGTACTCCCGCCGCCGGCCTCGCAATTCGGAGGTATCTCGATGAAGGCGCGAAAATTGCCCGAGAAATCACAGCGCGATATGCCAACTAATTCCGGCAGTTAACCTTTTCTTTATTGTGATCTAGTGACCCGCGATCCCCATGCTAACGTCCAACCGGGACGTGAAATTAGTATTCACCTTCGACGCCGCCGGGGACGCAATAACAATGACAATCGCTCAGGGTTCAACTGGCGCGCGCGGGTCAATGTCTGACCGCGAGCAGAAGTTCGTGGCGCTTGGCTATCTACAGGAAGCATGGGCGGAAGCGCGCCTCGAGGGCGTCGATAGCGATTGTCTTGCGCAAGCCTGCCTGTTCGCAGCCCTCACCGAATTCGTCACGACCTATGGTGAAGAGGCGACCGCAAATCTCGCCAATGGATTGAGCGACCGGATTCGCAACGGCGAATTCTCAATCGAACGAGCGCGACAATAGTCGCCCGAAGCTTCAGCTCGCCAAAGTTTCCAAAAATCGCACACGTTCGCCTTTGGCTGGCGCGGCCAGACTGTTCTCCCACATCACCCTGCGACCCCGAACCAAAGTCCCTATTGGCCACCCGGTAACGGTCACCCCGTCATAGGGAGTCCAGCCCGCACGCGAAGCGATCCATTTGTCGGTGATCGTCTCGCGACGTTTGAGATCGACTACAGTCAAGTCGGCGTCATAGCCGACCGCAATGCGGCCCTTGGCAGCAATGCCGAACAGGCGCGCCGGCCCCGCGCTGGTGAGATCGACAAAGCGCAGCAACGACAGCCGGCCGGCGTTGACATGGTCGAGCATAATCGGAACGAGGGTCTGCACGCCCGTCATGCCCGACGGACTCGCCGGGTAGATCTTCGCTTTTTCCTCGCTGGTGTGCGGGGCGTGGTCGGAACCGAGGACATCCACGACTGCGTCTCGAATGCCGTTCCAGATCCCGGCACGATGTACCGCATCACGCACCGGCGGATTCATCTGGGCGCGCGTACCGAGCCGCTCGTAACACCCGGGCGCCTCCAGAGTAAGATGATGTGGGGTCGTCTCGACCGAGGCCACATCTTTATGACCGGCGAGAAACTCGATCTCCTGAGCGGTCGATACGTGCAGGACATGGACGCGCGCACCGGTTGCGTGGGCAATCGTGACAAGACGCTGAGTGGCTTTGAGCGCGGCAACGTCATCGCGCCAGACCGGGTGGGAGCGTGGGTCGCCCTCCGCGCGCAGGTTCTTGCGCTCGTTTAGCCGCGGCTCGTCTTCGGCATGGAACGACGCGCGGCGGCGGATCACTTTCAGGACAGCGCGCAAGCCGGCATCGTCGGCGACCAGCAGGGAGCCGGTCGATGAGCCCATAAACACCTTAATGCCGGCGCAGCCAGGAAGCCGTTCCAGCTCGGCGAGCTGTCTTGTGTTATCGGCGGTTGCACCGACGAAAAATGCGAAGTCGCAATGCATGCGGTGATGGCCGCGTTTGACCTTATCGGCCAAGGCATCGGCGCTTACTGTCAGCGGATCGGTGTTGGGCATCTCGAAGACGGCTGTAACGCCACCCATCACTGCTGAACGAGAGCCGCTTTCCAGGTCTTCCTTGTGGGTGAGGCCTGGTTCGCGAAAATGAACCTGGGTATCGATCACGCCCGGTAATACGTGCAACCCACGGCAATCGATCACCTCGCCGGCCGAGGCCCGCGACAAATCGCCAATGGCCGCAAAGCGGCCGGCGCGAATGCCGAGGTCGCGCAGGCCTTCACCGTCGTGGTTGACCACGGTGCCGCCTTTGAGGATCAGATCGTAGCTGTCGGCCATGCTGGAATGCGCTTAACCGGGCTTGAGCCTTGCCCGACAGCGCTTACGTTCCGCCGCGAGTTCTGGCAAGAGACTATCAGGAGAGACCCCAGGGTATTGCATGCAAGCAGCTCTTCTCCCCGATCGCGGCGTGGTCAAGGTCGTCGGCGACGACGCCCGGCGCTTCCTCAATGGCCTGGTCACCAATGATATGACCAACGTCACACCCGGGCAGCCACGCTTTGCCGCGTTGCTCACGCCACAGGGCAAGATCATCGTCGATTTCATCATCACCGAAGCGCCGCCCGAGGATGGCAGTGGTTTCTTTCTCGATTGCCCGCGGGCGCTCGCTTTGACGCTCGTGGAAAAACTGATTTTCTACAAGCTGCGCGCAAAGGTGATTTGCGAGGACCTGTCGGAAGTGCTGGGCGTCATGGCTGTCTGGGACGGCATCGCTGACAGCGAATATGGTTTGAGCTATCCCGACCCTCGCCTACCGGCGCTGGGCTCGCGCGTCATGCTGCCTCCGCACCTTGCGGCCGAAGCCGCCGCCGACCTCAGCGCAACACTGGTCAACGCGGACACTTACGAAGTCCATCGTATCGCGCTTGCCATTCCGCGCGGCGGCATGGATTTTGTGTATGGCGATACATTCCCGCACGAAGCCGACATGGACCAGCTGGGTGGTGTCGATTTCGATAAAGGCTGTTATGTCGGACAGGAAGTCGTTTCCCGCGTCGAACATCGCGCCAGCGCACGCAGCCGCGTCGTACCGATAGTCTATGAAGAATTCGCGCCGAGCTCCGGACTGCCGGTCACGGCGGGCGGCAAACAGGTCGGCACGCTTGGTTCGACCGCCAAGGGTCGCGGCCTCGCGCTCTTGCGCCGCGATCGCGTCGAGGACGCTCTTGCCGCCGGCGTACCGCTGGAAGCCGGCGGCATCACCATCCGCGCGGTAAAGCCGGCCTGGGCAAAGTTTGACTGGCCGGGTGAGGCGAAAGTGGCGACATGAGCAAGTCGGTTCTCCATCCGGACGGCTTGAATCGTTGTCCATGGCCGAAACAGGATCCGCTCTACGTCGCCTATCACGATGAAGAATGGGGCGTGCCGGAATTCGACGACCGCGCGCTTTACGAGAAGCTTGTGCTCGACGGCTTCCAGGCCGGCCTTTCGTGGATCACGATCCTGCGCAAGCGTGAGAATTTTCGCCGCGCCTTCGATGGCTTCGCCCCGGAGAAAATTGCGCGATACCCAAAGCGCAAGATCGAGTCGTTGATGAACGACGTCGGCATCGTACGCAACCGCGCCAAGATCGAAGGCGCAGTGTCATCGGCACGCGGCTGGCTCGAGATCATGGAGAGCGGGCCGGGGTTTTCGAACCTGCTTTGGGATCACCTCGACGGCAAGCCGAAGCTCAATAACTTCCGCACCACCAAGCAGGTGCCAGCGGAGACCGCGCTGTCACAAAAAATGTCGAAAGAACTCATCGCGCGCGGCTTCAAGTTCGTGGGGCCGACCATTGTCTATGCTTTCATGCAGGCGGTCGGTATGGTCAATGACCATCTCGTCACCTGCTATCGCCATACCGCCTGCGCGAAGCTCGCCAGGAACCGATGAGCAAGCCGCTCAAAAGCGCAAGAGGCGCAAAATCGGCACCACGCGCATGGCAGCGCATGCTCTCCGGCCGCCGGCTCGACCTGCTCGATCCCTCGCCGCTGGACGTAGAAGTCGATGACATCGCGCATGGTCTTGCGCGGGTGGCCCGCTGGAACGGGCAAACCAAGGGCGCGCATATATTCTCCGTCGCCCAACACGCGTTGCTGGTTGAGGCTCTGGCGCGCGCCAAGGTCCCCCGGCTCGACCGGAATGGCCGCCTGGCCGTGTTGCTGCACGATGCGCCGGAATATGTCATCGGCGACATGATCTCACCCTTCAAGGCCGTGATTGGCGACAGCTACAAAGCTGTGGAGAAGCGGCTGCTTGGCGCCATCCATCTGCGCTTCGGCCTTCCGGCCAAACTGCCCGAGAGCCTGCAAAATCTGATCAAGGCGGCCGATCGCAGCGCGGCCTATCTTGAAGCCACGCGCCTTGCCGGCTTTGCCGAAGACGAAGCGCGGAAATTTTTCGGTCCGCCCCCGAAATTCTCTGCCACGCTCGAGCGTGATTATCTTAGCCCCTGGCCGGCCGGAACCGCTCAGGCGCGCTACCGCGACCGCTTCGAGAAACTTCTGCGCGCGTAAAGCCTTTTCATCGCGTTATCTAGGCCATACATATGGCGTGAGAATCGCTTTTCCTTTGGCCACATGATTCACGTCTGCTCACTCGCGCGCCTGCATGCTACGGTCGATGAGACCGGAGCGCGCCACATCGTCACTTTGCTGCGGCTCATCGATCGGGTCCAGCGGCCGACGCATATTACCCCTGAGAACCATCTGGTGCTTGCCGTGGACGACATCACCACGCCGATGGAAGGCTATACCGCGCCGGCGCATGAGCATGTGCAACGGCTCATCGATTTCGTCAGCGCCTGGGATCGCGCAACGCCGATGGTCATGCACTGCTTCGCCGGTATCAGCCGGTCCACCGCCGGTGCTTATGTGGCGGCCTGCGCGCTCAATCCGAAACGCGACGAGATGCAAATTGCCTGGGACATCCGCCGCGCGTCGCGCACGGCGCAGCCGAATTCGCGGATCGTCTTGATCGCCGATCGCCTGCTCAAACGTGACGGTCGCATGATGCACGCAATCGACGCCATCGGCCCCGGTGATATCGCGACCGAAGGCGATCCCTTCCGGCTCGATATCGCCTGACCGGATAGGCTAGACTGGCAGCAGTCAAATACGGGGGCCATTGTGAGCGGCAAGACCTACGGCGTCGTCGCGCCGGATGTTCTAAAATCCTATGACGGACTCGGCTTCCTGAAGGCGATCATCGACGGCACGGTGCCAAACCCGCCGATCAGTGAACTTATGGGATTTCATCTCGTCGAAGCGGAGCAAGGCCGCGCCGTGTTTGAAGGGGTGCCGGAATTCCACCACTACAATCCGATCGGCACCGTCCATGGCGGCTTCGCGGCAACGCTGCTCGATTCCGCGCTTGGCTGCGCCATTTTTTCCACCATCGCCAAAGGCGATACGTGGACGACGCTCGAGCTTAAATTCAACCTGGTGCGTCCGATCACCAAAGACACTGGGCCTATGCGTGCCGAGGGACGCATCGTGCATCGCGGCCGCACGTTGGCGACCTCAGAAGGCGACCTCAAGGATCGCGCGGGCAAGCTTTATGCGCACGCCACCACGACGTGCATGATCTTCCCGGCAGGGTGAAAGTCAGTTGTTATTGTCGGCGGCAAGCGATGGGCGCAACCCGAGCGGATGCGCGTTGTTCGTACGGATCACGCTGTGAGCCACGGTCGTGCGCCCGCCATGGCGGGTGAACTCGCAATAGGCAAAGCCCAGCCCCGAGATCGACCCACGGAAGCTGTTGTCGCTGACGCGCTCGAGGTTGAAACATGGCTGGATGAAGAGCCCTTGCAGCGTGGCGCACACCGCCTCGCCTTTCACCTGTAGCGTATTGGCGGGAAGATGCGCGTAGCGCACAGGACCCGCGCCCTGGAATTGGATGGAGCCCGCGACCGAGCCGTCGGAATTGACGCGACCCTGTCCGCGCGTGCCTTCGAAGCAGGTGTAGTTGAACATCTTGCCGATGACGAACCGGCGAGCCTCTTCGGCGCTCATCTCACCGGCTACTGCCGGCAGGGCGGCCAGCAGGCCGACCGTCAATGCGAAACCACGCAGCATTCCCCTCACTCCGACTGACGCAACAGAGACTACAGCACATTTGGCCGATTATTAGGCCTAACGAATTATGCACATCTTTCGTCGACAAATCCTGAACGTTTACCCGACCTTGACCACGACCCGGCCGCGGACCTGGCCCGACAGGATCTCCGGCGCCACCCCAAATACGTCCGAAAGTGCAATTTCTCGCGTCATCATGACCAGTTTTTGGCGGTCCAGATCAGTTTCCAAGCGTTTCCAGGCTTCCCGCCGTCTCTCAATGGGACACATCACGGAGTCGATGCCGTAAAGACACACACCCCGCAGAATGAACGGGGCAACCGAAGTCGGCAGATCCATACCACCGGCAAGGCCGCACGCGGCTACCGCTCCGCCATAGCGAGTCATCGACAACAGGTTGGCAAGCGTGTTGGAACCCACGGCATCGATCGCGCCAGCCCAGCGCTCTTTCGCCAGCGGCTTGGCCGGTCCTGCAAGCTCCTTGCGGTCGACGATTTCGGCCGCACCCAACCCCTTGAGGTAATCGGCCTCCTGCGTCCGGCCTGTGACCGCATGAACCACAAAGCCGCGCTTGGCGAGAATCGCGATCGCAACCGAGCCGACGCCGCCCGCCGCGCCTGTCACCGCGATCGGCCCGTTAGCGGGTGTGAGGCCGTGCCGCTCCAGCGCCATGACCGCCAGCATAGCCGTGTAGCCCGCAGTTCCGATCTCCATGGCTTCGCGCGCGCTCATCGTGTTGGGCAGCGGCACCAGCCAGTCGCCTTTGACCCGCGTCTTCTCGGCATAGCCGCCAAGGTGGGTCTCACCGCAGCCCCAGCCGTTGAGGATGACCTTGTCGCCGCGCTTCCATCCGGCGTGGCTCGATGATTCAACCGTACCTGCGAAGTCGATGCCGGCGATCATCGGGAACCGGCGCACAACCGGCGCCTTTCCGGTAATCGCAAGCCCATCCTTGTAATTGAGCGTGGAATATTCGACGCGGATGGTCACATCGCCGTCCATGAAATTCGCTTCGTCAAAATCAGCGAGCGCTGCCTTGGTGCCGCCGTCCGCTTTCTCGATGACGATCGCCTTGAATACCGCCACGCCTGCCCTCGCCGGTTAAAACCCCGGCATTCATGGCGCGAGCCGCGCCACTGCGCAAGCGTCTCAGGCAGGCGCCATTGCGAGGCGCGCGACCGGTTTCTCGACGATGGGCAGGTTGATCACGGCCGAAAGCACGCCGAACAGCACCGATAACCACCAGACCAGGTCGTATGAGCCGGTGCGCTCGAATGCGAGACCGCCAATCAAGACGCCCAGAAATCCGCCTACCTGATGGCTGAAGAAGGCAAAGCCAAACAACATGGCCAGCCAGCGGGTGCCGAACATCACAGCGACGAGTGCCGACGTCGGGGGCACTGTCGATAGCCACATGAGGCCAGTGATGGCGCCGAAAACCAGTGTCGCCACAGGGCTCGCCGGTAGCGTGATAAAGGCGACGATCGCTGCCGCCCGAATGAAGTAGATGATCGAGAGCAGATAACGCTTCGGCATGCGATTGCTGAGCCAGCCTGAACCCAAAGAACCGACGATGTTGAATATGCCGATAACCGCAAGCGTCCAGCCGCCGATCTCCGCCGATAAGCCGCGATCGATCAGATAGGAAGGCAGATGCACCGTGATGAACGCCAGTTGAAAGCCGCACGTGAAGAAGCCGACCACCAGCAAGACATAACTGCGATGGCCGAATGCTTCCGCGAATGCCTGTCGCGCCGATTGCGTTGGTTTGCCACCCGCAACAGGTCCTTTAAGCGAGGCGGGCGTTGCGAGGGCGACCGACAGCGGCAGAATCAGCAGCGTGACGCCACCGAAAATCAGCAACGTTTCCTGCCATCCGGTCTTATCCATCAGCGCGACGGCAATCGGCGAATAAAGGAACTGCCCGAAAGAACCGGCGGCGGTGCCTGCACCGAACGCAAGCGAGCGCCATTTTTCCGGCAGCAATTTGCCAAACGCGCCGAGCACGATGTTGAACGAGCAGCCGGACAGGCCGAGACCGATGAGCACCCCTGCAGACAGATCAAGCGCTTCGGGAGTCGTTGACTGTGCCATGATCACGAGGCCGAGCGCGTAGAGGATGGCGCCGACGCAGAGCACGCGGTTGGTGCCGAAGCGATCGGCTATCGCACCGGCGAAAGGCTGACCGATGCCCCACAACAAATTCTGGATGGCAACAGCGAACGCGAAGACGTCGCGCCCCCAATGATTCGTCTGCGACAAGGGCGTCAGGAAAAAGCCCAGCGAAGACCGCGGGCCGAAGCTGATCATCGCGATCAGGCAGCCGCAGGCAACTACCACGGCTGGCGTGCGCCATCCGACGGATGTCGACCTTTCAGTCGTCGCTTGTATAGGCATTCAGGAGTTCTCCGGCGCAATCGCGCGCGGAACATATAGGTTCAGGTGGGACCCACCCAAACGAATATTCGTGATCCCGCGCATTTGTGCCACGCATGGCTCGGCGCTACGTCGCTATTTACGTGCGTTCTGCCGGAGTGACGCTTTCCCTTCTTCTGACCTAAGCCATTCAAGGCTATGGCTTACGGGCCCTTTTGCTTCCTCGGCAGCGGCCTCTTTCTCGGTCGCGGCCGCATCGCCCCAGGTCGGCTCATCGTCGCCGTCGCCCCATGCGCGTGGGCGATAGAAGGTATGCACACCGAGCTTGTAGACTTTCTTCATCTCATTAACCCAGTCCGGGTGCACCCAGTAGGCGTGATAATGCGTCGATTTTGACACCTCCGGCATCCACAATTTGCCGTCGAGCATGTCGCGGGAAATTCGCTTGGCTCGCTCCCAGGCATCAGGTTCGGTGACGATGTCGGGGATGCCGTCGCAGGCGAAAGTAAACTGGCAAGCCAAATGCCGGTGCGAATTTTGATAGACGACACCGCAGACGTCGTTCGGATAGAACGGTGAGAAAACGCGGTTCATCACGACCTGCGCGACGGCGATTTGTCCGCGGACCGATTCACCGCGTGCTTCGAAATATACCGCATTGGCGAGACATTTTTCGGCCTTGGCACGGGCTGCGCCAGCGAGCGCCAATCGTTCCGCGGGAGATCGAGGCCGTTGGTCGACGCCGGTGACTTCACCTTTGCTGGCGATACTTTCACCACCCTTGGCGTCGCCATCCGGCGAAGGTGCAAGCGCTGACTGTTTGATATCCGGGTCGCCATGCGAGGCCAGCACGACCGGCGCTTCACCCGGTGCCCAAGGCGCGATCGGCTCCCGGCCACCCGCCATCGAATCAATTCCAAAGAAAAGCTGCGCCGCCTCCTTGCCGGTGGCATTCCGCGGCGCGGTGGGCGTCAGATTGGCTGGCGGAATATCGGCATAAGGCAAATCGACATCGGGCGTCGTGGTCTTTTCGTCCGGAGCGGTTACGAATTCGTACTGCGAGTACGGATCGAAGCGCCCGGTACCTTCGCTCTTCTTCAACGACGCATCGACTTCTGTCTCCGGCACCGGCTCGATTGCGACCACGGGCGGCAAAGGCGGTAAGGGTTCGCGCGGCCGCGAGACCAGTGAGTCGCCCTTTGCCTTGCGGTTGGCTTTTGGAAACTGCAGCGGCGCCGACTCATCTCCAAGCGGCTGCTTGCCGATCGAACCAGTGATGTCTGCCGGGTCGAAATTGGCGAGTGCATAGATCGGCGGATGCGGAATTGCGGTACCGACCGGGCGCGGCAGGCTGAACATAGCTGCATGGATGGTGCCGAAAGGCGATGCGATCAGATGCTGTTGCCACCGCTTGGCAACGCCAGGTTGACGCGCGAGCAAGGCGCCGAGATCCTGAAACGCGATCCTCTCGGGGGGCGCCGCAAGCAGTACTGCACCAATAGCAATCGACGCGGCTCCCCTTCGCCGCCGACGCCCAAGCGACACTGCTCCCCGTTCGCTCAACGCGACACCACAACGTCCTGCCACCGCCCCGCCGCCGGGTGGCGACAACGCGACAGATTTTTTTATGGTCCGATTAACCTTGCGAAGGTGTTAACTTCGCAGCGCGGCGGGCGGAACTCGCATTCGCCAATCTCGCTCCAGAGTATGAGCGCGATATCAGCAAGGGCGATAAATCCAGTCATTTCCACGGTAGGAAATGGGAAATAAAAATTAACTATATCGCAATCGCTACTGCACAATATTGCGCCCATATTTTTGACGGGCCGGCATGTTCGCCTCCATCCTGCCATCGATTTTTTCGAGTCAAACCACGCTGGTTGCGGGTGCATGTTTTACAATTCTCGCCGTGGTCTGCATTTTCTATCGCCGTCTGTACAAGCAAAATCGCCGTCTCTCCACCGCGCTCAACAACATGTCGCAGGGATTGAACATTTGACGCGCAGGGCCGCATTATCTTGCTCAATACGCGCTACCTCCAGATGTACAAGTTGTCGCCCGAGGTTGTTAAACCAGGCTGCACACTCAAGCGCTTGATCCAGTATCGCAAGGAGACTGGATTGTTCTCCGGCGACGTGGACAGCTATGTGCAAAACATTCTCGACGGGATGTCCCGGGGCAAGAGTCAGGAACATTACGTCAAGGCGAGCGATGGCCGTATCGTGCTCGCCAAGAACGAGCCTTTGCCAGGCGGCGGTTGGGTCTCCACTCACGAAGACGTCACCGAGCAACGTCACGCGGGGGCGGAACGCACCGCTATACGAGAACAGGACCAGCGGCGCGCGGCGATCGATTCCGCCATTGCATCGTTTCGTCCGACCGTCGAAAACCTGCTGTCAAGCGTCAGCGCCAGCGCCGCGGCGATGCGATCGACCGCCGGCGCGCTCTTCGGTTCCTCCGAACACACATCGCAGCGCGCCGAGAGCGCGGTGCACGCCTTCAATGAAGCATCGGCCAATGTGGAAACGGCAGCGGTTGCCGCCGATGAGCTGTCGCGTTCCATCAGCGAGATCAGCCGCCAGCTCACCCTCACTAACAACGTTGTGGGACTCGCCACCAACGAAGCGCGGTCCACCGATAGCGAGATCGGCGGCTTGGCAGATGGTGCTCAAAAAATCGGCGATGTGGTCAAACTGATCCGCAGTATCGCGGGTCAGACAAACCTGCTGGCTCTCAACGCCACAATCGAGGCTGCACGCGCCGGCGAAGCCGGCAAGGGCTTCGCGGTCGTTGCTTCCGAGGTCAAATCTTTGGCCGTGCAGACTGCAAAAGCAACCGAGGACATCGCCAATCACATCCTCGCCGTGCAGAATTCGACCACCGCGGCGGTGGAAGCCATCCGGCAGATCGCCGCGCGCATGCGCGAAATCAATGAAAATACCTCCGCCGTGGCGGCATCGGTCGAGCAGCAAAATTCCGCGACCAGCGAGATCTCCCGCAACGTCGCCAGCGCAGCGGAGGGAACGGGGCACGTGGTGTCAGTGCTGGGTGAAGTCGCCGGCGCGGCAACACAGACGCGCTCCTCGGCGGAAGTCGTGCGCGACGCGTCCGAAGCGGTGGAGCATGCTGTCGCCGACCTGCGGCTCGAGGTCGAAGACTTCCTCGGCAAAGTCGCGGTGTAACCCTACGCCTGGCTTGCTGCGGCTTTTCCCAGTGCGGCCTGGGCAGCGGCAAGGCGGGCGATCGGCACTCGGAACGGCGAGCAGGACACGTAGTCAAGCTTGGCCTCGTGACAGAATGCGACCGAGGCCGGGTCGCCACCATGTTCTCCGCAGATTCCGACCTTCAGCTTGGGCCGAACCTTGCGGCCGCGTTCGACACCGATCTTCACCAGTTCGCCGACGCCTTGTTGATCGATCGTTACGAATGGGTCGGCAGAGAGGATACCGCGCGCGGTGTAGATACCGAGGAAGCTCGCCGCATCATCGCGAGAAATGCCAAAGGTGGTTTGTGTCAGATCGTTAGTGCCGAATGAGAAGAATTCGGCGCTTTGCGCAATTTCGCCCGCCATCAAGGAGGCGCGTGGTAACTCGATCATCGTACCGACCTGGTAGTCGACTTTGACGCCTTTCTCCTTTGAGACCGCCTGCGCCATCGCGTCGATGCGTGCCTTGACCAGATCGAACTCGGCTTTGCTGGCGATCAACGGCACCATGACTTCCGGCACCACCGACTTGCCGGTGCGCCTGGCGGCCTCAACCGCCGCCTCGAAAATGGCGCGCGCCTGCATTTCGGCGATCTCCGGATAGGCAATGGCAATGCGGCAGCCGCGGAATCCCAGCATCGGATTGAACTCCGATAGCTCATTCGCCCGCGCCGCAAGTTTTTTCGGGTCGGCGCCCATTGCGGCGGCGACCTCGGCGATCTCTTCCTCACCGTGCGGCAGGAACTCGTGCAAAGGCGGATCCAGAAGGCGAATTGTCACGGGGCGACCGGCCATGATCTCAAACAACTCCACAAAGTCGGCCCGTTGCATGGGAAGAAGTTTCGCGACCGCCGAACGGCGTGATTTCTCATCGTCGGCGAGAATCATTTCCCGGACCGCCTGGATGCGTCCCTCGTCGAAGAACATGTGCTCGGTGCGGCAAAGCCCGATGCCTTCGGCGCCAAAACGAACCGCGGCCTTCGCATCTGTCGGCGTGTCGGCATTGGCACGCACCCCAAGGCGGCGCACCTTGTCGGCCCAACCAATCAAAGTCGAGAATTCGCCGGAGAGCTGCGGCTCGATCATATCGACCTTGCCGGCCAGCACCTGGCCGGTTGACCCGTCGACGGTAATGTAATCGCCTCTTTTGAAGGTCTGGCCGCCGGCCGTCATGGTGCCCGCCACATAGTCGACACGCAGCGAGCCGGCGCCGGAAACGCACGGCTTGCCCATGCCGCGCGCGACTACGGCCGCGTGAGACGTCATGCCACCGCGGGTGGTCAGGATGCCTTCGGCCGCATGCATGCCGTGAATGTCCTCGGGTGAGGTCTCCACGCGCACTAGGACAACCTTTTTTCCGTCAGATTTGAGTTGCGCCGCTTCATCAGGCGAAAAAACAATCTCGCCACTCGCGGCGCCTGGCGAAGCCGGCAGCCCCGTGGCGATGACGCGCCGATGAGCGCGCGGATCGATGGTCGGATGCAGCAATTGATCGAGACTCAACGGGTCAACACGCAGGACCGCATCGCTCTTTGAAATCAGCCCCTCGTTGGCGAGCTCGACGGCGATGCGCAAGGCTGCCTTTGCCGTGCGCTTGCCTGAGCGCGTCTGCAACATCCACAACTTGCCCTGTTCCACCGTGAATTCAAGGTCCTGCATGTCACGGTAGTGACGTTCGAGAGCGTTGTAGATGCGTTTGAGCTCGCCATAAGCCTTGGGCAACGTGTATTCCATTGACGGTTTATCGGAGCCGGCTTCCTTGCGCGCGGCCTCGCTGATTTCCTGCGGCGTGCGGATACCGGCGACGACATCTTCGCCTTGCGCGTTGATTAGAAACTCACCGTAAAGTTTCTTCTCACCGGTTGACGGATTACGCGTGAAGGCAACGCCGGTCGCGGAAGTGTCGCCCATATTGCCGAAGACCATCGCTTGAACATTCACCGCCGTGCCCCAGCTCTCCGGAATGTTGTGCAGCCTGCGATAGGTAATGGCGCGCTGGTTCATCCAAGAACCGAACACAGCTCCGATCGCACCCCAAAGCTGCTTATGCGGGTTCTGCGGAAATTCCTGGCCCAGCTCGTCCTTGACGCGCTTCTTGTAGCGCACCACCAGCTCGGCCCAATCGTCGGCGGAAAGGTCCGTGTCGAGGCTGTAGCCCTGCCGTTCCTTGTGATGGTCGAGCAATTCTTCAAAATGTTCATGTCCGACACCAAGCACCACATCCGAATACATGGTGATAAAGCGACGATAGCTGTCAAAAGCAAAGCGCCGATCGCCGGACTTCTTCGCAAGTGCTTCAACAGTCTGATCGTTGAGACCAAGATTGAGCACGGTGTCCATCATGCCCGGCATCGACGCGCGTGCTCCCGATCGCACTGAAACCAGCAACGGATTCGACTTGTCGCCGAAAGTCTTGCCGGTGATGCGGCCGACCTGGGCGAGCGCCCTTTCCACCTGAGCGCGCAGTTCCTTCGGGTATTCCTTGTTGTGCCGGTAGTAGTACGTGCAGACGTCGGTGGTGATTGTAAAACCAGGCGGGACCGGGAGCCCTAAATTGGCCATTTCGGCAAGCCCGGCGCCTTTGCCGCCCAGGAGGTTGCGCATCGAGGCCTTCCCCTGCGCGCGGCCGCCGCCAAAGGCGTAGACCCATCTGCCCTTGGATTGGCCGGCAGCCGCCTTCCGTTTGGGCCGGGATGGCTTGCGCACGACAGGTTTCTTGCTCTTTTCGCTGGCGTGCGAACGTTTTCGTTTGGCCATAGGTCAAAGCAGTATTGGTGGGACGACGGCCCTTAAAAGCACCGTCGAATAGCCCGGCGCAAGCCCTGAATTCCGATCAGCGGAAGAGCCCGAGACCCAGGATACCGACAATGATCAGATAGATGGCGACGATGAAATTAAGCAGGCGCGGCATGATCAGAATTAGAATGCCGGCGAGGAGCGCGATGATGGGCTGCAAATGCGCGATACTGATGGTCATGATGTAGTCCCCAATTGGCACGCAATGGAATTCAAACGACGAGACGGCCGCGCGGTTCCACCTATTCTCATAAGTAAGAGTTCACGAAGCGCCGGGCCGTGACCGGTTATCCTTCGATCTTCGAGAAATCCGCAACGGCGCGCGTTGCCTCACGGATCTCGTTGAGCAGCTTGAGCCGGTTCTCCCTCAACGCCATGTCATCGACATTGACGGTGACCTTGTCGAAAAAGGCATCCACGCGCGGCCGAAGCTTGGCCATGGCGCGCATAGCCGCGGCGAAATCCTCCTTGCCGACCGCAGCAGACGCGTCTTTCTTGGCGACGTCGATTGCCTCAGCAAGCGCCTTTTCTTCGGGCAATTGATAGCGCTTCGCGTCCGGTGCGCCCGTATATTCGCGCTTGTCCTTCTTTTCCTCGATGCGAATGATATTGATCGCCCGCTTGTAGCCAGCAAGCAGATTCTTGCCGTCGTCGCTGTCGAGGAATTTTCCAAGCGCTTCAACGCGACGCACGATCATCAGCAAGTCATCCTGACCGGACAGCGAAAACACAGCGTCGACCAGGTCGTGCCGCGCACCTTGTTCGCGAAGTTGTACTTTCAGGCGGTCAGCAAAGAAGGTGATCAGATCGTGGGTCTGCTGCAAATACGTATGCGCCTGGACGAGCAGCGGCTTTGTGACTTGCTTTGTCTTCTCGGAGACGAGAACTTCCAGTTTGACGGCAAGTTCAATGTCGCTCGCGCTGATCTTCGCGATCTGTTCATTCAACGGGTGCAGCATTGTTATGGCACTGGCGAGAGCCTCGTCGCGCGCGACAGCACCAAAATGCCGCCAGAACAGTACGCGCAGCGGCAACCGCAATTCATTTTCGGTGACGATGCGGATAATGCCGAGCGCCGCTCGCCTTAGAGCATAAGGATCTTTTGAACCCGTGGGCTTTTCGTTGATCGCCCAGAAGCCCACCAGCGTATCGACCTTGTCGGCAAGAGCTACAGCGATTGCCACCGGATCGCCTGGCACAAGATCGTCGGGCCCTTTTGGTTTGTAGTGGTCTTCAATTGCGTGTGCGACCGCCTCATCTTCGCCCTGCGCCTCGGCATAGTAACGGCCCATCAATCCCTGCAGTTCAGGAAACTCCCCAACCACTTCGGTCAGGAGGTCGGCCTTGCATAGTGCCGCAGCCCGCTCGGCTTGCGCGGCTTTAGCCTTCACGCTCGGCGCAATCTGGACGGCGAGTGCCGCAATGCGCGCGATGCGCTCGGCCTGCGTGCCTAGCTTCTCGTGAAAGATGATCTGCTCAAATTTTGGCAACCGGTCTTCCAGACGCGTCTTCAGATCGGTCTCGTAGAAGAACTTTGCGTCAGACAGCCGCGCGCGGATCACGCGTTCGTTGCCGGCGATAATCGCCTTGCCGCCATCGGTCGCCTCTTCGTTGGCGACCAGAATGAATTTATTGACCAGCTTCGCCGTCTGCGGGTCGCGCAGCACGAAACATTTCTGGTTGTTGCGGATCGTGGCGCGGATTACCTCGTCGGGGATCGACAGAAATGCCTGATCGAAGGTCCCCATCAGAGTCACCGGCCACTCGACGAGACCAGCGACCTCAGCGAGCAGGCCTTCGTCTTCGACAAGCTCGAAGCCTTGCGCGAAAGCGAGGTTCTTGGCATCGGCACGGATCATGTCGACACGCCGCGCCGGATCGAGGACCACTTTGACCTTTTCCAGCTTGGCGACGTAGTCATCAAAGCGCCGCACCTTGAACGGCATAGGCGCCATGAAACGGTGGCCGCGCGTTTCATCGCCGCCTTTGATGCCATCGATATCGAGCGGTACGATTTCCGGTTCCTCAGTTTCGGGACCAAAGGTGGCTACGATGGAGTGCAATGGTCGCACCCATGACAAGGCGCCGGGTTTCGCCGAGTGAGCACCCCAGCGCATCGACTTCGGCCAGGGGAAGGTTGCGATGGTGGCGTGCAAGACGTCTTTAACGACGTCTATTGCGTCCCGGCCGGGCCTGTCGATGACGGCAATGTAGAAATCGCCCTTCTTGTCAGGCTGGACCTTGGCTTCGCTGATCGATTTCAAGCCGGCGGCCTTCAGAAAGCCAGCGATGGCATTGTCAGGCGCGCCGACGCGCGGGCCCTTTTTTTCTTCCTTCACATCGGACTGCTTCGCCGGGATGCCATGCACTGTGAGCGCAAGCCGGCGCGGGGTCGCAAACGCATTTGCTCCGTCGTACGTCAGTCCTTCTGCCACGAGGCGGTCGGTGACCAACCTGCGCAGATCCTCAGCCGCGCGCGCCTGCATGCGGGCAGGGATTTCCTCAGACAGGAATTCAAGCAGGAGGTCGGGCATCGCGGGCTCTGGGGACCGGAAACCCGGTCGGACT
>JBGQLL010000015.1:0-25824 GCA_041500065.1 Pseudolabrys sp. | reverse complement strand
GAAAGATCAACGGCGGGAAAGCCCAAGAAATACGATCATTGGGAAGTCCGCGACGCTATGCACACGATCCTGCGGGCGGGCGAGCACCTCAAAAACAAAGGTCTGATGAAGCACGTCCGCAAACAGGCGGCCGAACACGCGAAGGAAAAGCAGGAGGAATCGCATCGTGCATCTGAACTCGCGAAGCGCGGACTGATCTCCGAAAAGCAGATGGCGAAGCTCGGGAACAAGCACATGCCTTCCGACAAGGAAGAAGCGGCCAATCTCAACAAGATGACCCCGATCGCCTGATGCCTCCGGTCCAGCAGTCCATTGTCGAGCAAATGCAGCGCGCCGATGCGGCGAGGCTGGCGCCGCTCATGGGAGCGAGAAACGACAACAATCCGTCCGATGACAAGCGCGACGTCGATGACGACGACGGCGAGAATTTCCTTTCGGTCGGCGTGCTTCGCTCGCAATATATGGACTACCTCTTCAGCAAGGATGAGGAGATCGAGGAGCAGAAGGACAGCCGCCGCTACTACCACGGCGCGCAACTGACGGCCGACCAGCTTCGCGTTCTGAAGGCCCGCCATCAGCCGGTACAGATCTGGAACAGGGTTGGCCGCAAGATCAACGGCATCGTCGGCCTGGTCGAGCGGATGCGCTGCGATCCGAAAGCCGAAGGCCGTAATCCCAAGAGCGAGGCCGGCGCGCAGGTCGCGACCGAGTCCGTCCGGAGCGTGCTGGACGGGAGCCAGTTCAAGAACTCGACCAACTATTGGTGCCTGCTGCAGACCGCGATCGACGGCATCGGTGGTGTGCAACTGGTCTTGAAGAAGGGCGACAAGGGCGATCCGGACGTCGGCGTGCATTGGGTGATCGGCGACGAATATTTCTACGATCCGCGCTCCTACCGTTTCGACTTCAAGGATAACCGCTTCGAGGGTATCGCGAAGTGGATGGACATCGAGGCCGCGGTCGATATCTTCCCATCGAAACGGGAGGAGCTTGAAGGACTGTTCGCCGGCGACAGCGACATGACCACGAATCCCGACCGGGACATCAAGTGGTTCATCTCCTCGTCCAAGCGAATCCGGATGGTGGAGCATTGGTACAAGCATCGCGGCAAATGGTGCTGGGCGTTCTATGTCGCGAACGTGTTGCTCGAGCAGGGCGTCTCACCGTATTTCGATGAGACCGGCGAGAGCACCTCGTCATTCGAGATGTTCTGCGCAAATATCGATCAGGACGGGGACCGTTATTCGTTTGTTCGAACCTTCAAAGGCCCCCAGGACGCACTTAACCAGGGCAAGAGCAAGACACTCGCACTGGCGAACTCGCGGCGGATCGAGATGGTTAAAGGCGCGGTCGATGATGTTGAGCGAACGAGGATAGAAGTCGCCCGGCATGACGGAGTGGTGGAGAAGAACCCGAACGTAGAATTCAAGGTCATCGACACCCATCCCGACATCGCGACATTCTCCGCGTTCACCGACGATGCAAAGGCCGAGCTCGACGGCTACGCCAATTCCAATATCGCCGCGATGTCCGGCGTCGGACTTACCAACCTTTCCGGCCGCGCGCTGGAATTGCTACGACAGCCCGGCATGGCAGAACTCGGCCCGTTCGTTCTGGCGCACCGGATGTTCAAGCTCAACCTCTACCGCAAGATCTGGAATACGGTGCAGCAGCACTGGACGGCCGAACGGTTCATCAGGGTCAACTCGAACGAGAAGCTGGCGCAGTTCATCCAGATCAACGGCCTCGATCTCGATCAGTGGGGACGGCCAGCCATCGTCAACGCGGTCGGACAACTCGACGTGGATATCGCGCTCGACGAAGGCCCGGACATCATGTCGATGATGCAGGAGACCTATGACACGCTGAAAGGCTACCCGCCCGGAACCATCCCACCGCAGGTCCTGATCGAAATGAACCCGAACATGCCGCGCTCGGAAAAGGACCGCATCCTGCAGATGCTGGCGCCAAAGCCGGAACAGATGCAGGCGCAGCAGGCGCAGCAGCGATTTACCATGGAGGGCCTCGCCGCGCGAAACGCAAAGACGGCGGCGGAAACCAGGAAGACGCTCGCCGGCGCCGAACAGGCGCTCGCAACGGCGGCAGAGAAGCGCGCCAAGATCACGACTGAGGCGGCGAGGGCTGGTCATCTGGCGCGGGCATCAGATCTGGATGCAGCGGAGTTCGTGCGGGATTCGCTGTTCGAGGCGCACAAGGTGTTTCAGCCGTTTCTCAATCCGCAGCAGGGCGCGCAAGGCGCCGCGCCGCCGCAACCTCAACCGCAAGGAGTTCATCCATGACGATGCGAGACATCTTGCGCTGCATTGCGTCGGCGCTCCTGCTGTCGCTGGCGATCGACCCCGCGTTAGCGCAGAACACGGATACGTATTTCCAGACTCCCGGCGGCAGCGGTGTTGCCGGCAGCGGAATCGGTATGTGTCTGACGACGACGAATCCTCTTACAGCGAAGGCCGTTCCCTGTAGCGATCCGCGCGCGTTGCCGTCCCCGAGCGTGGCGGTTGGCCCGGAAAGTCTGGCATCATTGCCATTCGTGAATGGTCAGCCTTCGACGCTGTTCGTGGATGATTTCGGCGCTGGCACGCTCAACACCTCGACACGCTGGATGCGTTCCATCACAGGCGGCGGTGGCAATGCCACGGGCGCTACCAACGCGGTAGGACAGACGACCATCGGCACCGGTACGTCGCCCAATGGCTGGGCCGTACTGACTGGCATGCAGACCTTTCCGGATCGCAATCCGGCCTACAATTACTTTCAGGAAAACATCAACCTGCCGATTCCGAGCGTTAAACACGCTTATATGCTGTTCGGTCTGCTGGCCGTTCCCTATACCGCGGGAGTGCCGACGCCGACACTGGCGACGCCGGCACAGAATGCTGCAGCGTTTGAATTTGGTACCGACGGAAAATTACGTGCAGTCACATTTGCCAGCGGCGGCCCGGAGGTCATCGTTGCCGATCTTTCTGTAGCGCAAGGCACGACACCAGTTCAAACCGCGCCGGGTGTATGGACTGGCGGCTGTGGCTGTACGCCGCAGATTTCCGCACCAAAGGGCGGATCTGGTCTGGTCACCGACAGCTTCAAGTATGTTGCCGATATGCGCGGCGACAATATTGTCTTTTATACCGAGCAACCGAGTGGTGCGCTCGCTCTGGTCGCTTACACAACACGAGGCGCGGTGGGACTCGACGTCAATCAAGTTCCTGTCGGCCATCTGGTGATGGCTGATGCGACCGGCCCGTCGTCAACTGCGACGATGCAGATCAATCAGACGACGGTAGGCGACACTGGCAAGAACATCGGTCCAAGTTTCGATCGCCTGGCTTATCCGCAACAGGCCCTGACCGCCGTCAACGATGCCGTCGGCGTCAACTCTATGGGCGCATCAAGTTGTGCGTTTACAGCGGTGTCCAACACCAATGTGACGTTGGTATTTGAACAGACTGATCCGAACGGAACAAACTGGACACCCGTCACAGCCTATCCGTCGGCGGGCGGGCCGGGCATCCAAACGGTGCCGTCAGGAACCAACGGTCAATGGGTCGTACCCTGCGGCGGGTTCAATCAAGTACGCATGAGGGTCAGCGCGATTGGCGCGACTCCGACGGTGCTGGGGACGGCTGAGGCATCCCTTGGACAAAACATTATCGGACCATCCACAAGTGATCCGTGCAGCTATGGTGCCAAGTTAAGTGCACCGATCAACATCACGTCAGCGACCACTACATCGCTCATTGCCTTATCTGGAACAACGTCTGTCTATGTCTGCGGCTTTTCAGTTAGCATCAGTCAGGTGGTAACGACCCCCAACACAATTCAGTTTGAGTTTGGCACAGGCGCTGCATGCGTCACGACGCAAACTGTGCTGACCGGCTTGTTTGGAGGTGGCGGCGTGACTGCGGCGGCTCCGATCACGATCTCCTATGGAGGCGGTAATAACACAATGTTCAAGGCTCCGGCGGGCAACGCCATTTGTGCTGTGACGGCGATCGGCGCAAGCGGATCGTTCCAAGGTGTTTTGACCTACGTTCAGCAATAGCTTCACCCTTTTCGGTCAGCGCCACCAGACGGCGCGCGGCACTTCAGGGTTGCCGGTTTCAAACCCCGCGGCAGGCGTCCTCCAGACGGCGCAACGCTTCAATCACGGTCCCGGTGTGATGCGCTCGATCATCTAGGGTCGCGCGCGCGAATGTGGACTGCCGTCATCGCGACGATACCGCGAAAACAAAGGCTGATTCATCATGGCTACTCAGGAACTTGATATGATCTCGACTGCGATCGTGGAGACCGAAAGGGAGATCGCAGGCGAAGCATGGGGTGAGGAAGACACGGAGATCCTGGACCCGACGGGCGACCGTTCCCTAGAATCTCTCGGCGAAGGGCTGGAAGGACAGCACGAAGCCGGCGAGGAGGAAGCGGACGACGACGAGTCCGACGGCGAGACGGATGGCGACGGCGAAGTTACTGACGCCGATGCCGGCAAGACTGCGGATGGCACCAAGGCCGAAGAGCCAGAAAGGCCGAACGCGGGAAAGCCGGACGGCCAGATTCCGTCCGGCAAATATCGTGAGGTCGCCGAACGCGCTCGCACTGCGGAAGCAGAACGCGATGCGCTGAAGGCGCAGATCGAGAACTCGAAAGGCGACCAAAAGTCGCTGTCCGACAGGCTCGATCTGGTGATGCGCGAAATCGCCACGTTGCGACAAGCGCCGCGCGCCGAAGCGAAGGTCGAGCCAACGCAGGCCGTCAAGGCTCCTGACATGTTCGAGGACCCGGAAGGGTTTGCGAACAGCATCCGGCAGGAGATCAAGAACGGCATCTCGGCCGTCTCCAGCGAACTCCGTAACCAGGCGGTTGCGACAAGTTTCGAGCTTGCTCACATCAAGCATGCCGAGGCGTTTCCGCGTGCAATGGAAGCGATCGGCAAGCTTAACCCGCAAGACCCCGATGCAAGGGCTGTCGTCCAGCGCATCTATGCTTCACCCAATCCGGGCGAAGCCCTGGTGAGTTGGCACAAGCGGAACGAAACCTTCGCGCGCGTCGGAGATGATCCGGCGAAGTTCGAGGAACGCATCCGCGAGGAAACCCGGCAAGCCCTGCTCAAGGATCCTGAATTCCGCAAGAAACTCGTCGCCGAACTCCGCGGCGAGGCTGCCAATGGTGATGATGGACGACCGCGTACCACCACCCGCTTGCCGCCATCGTTGAGCAACAGGGGCGGCTCAAACCTCGGAGCCGAACGTCTCGATCCCCGCTCCAACGATGATTCGGATCAAGCGGTCGCTGACTCTGCCTGGCGCTAACGACGCGCGATTTTCCAAAATGACGAAGCCTGCCGCGACCCTAGTGATCGGTCGCGTGTAAGTGCCGGTTTGAATCTAACGCCGTCCTGGCGCGGGCCTTTTGAAAAGGATCTCGCATCATGGCGATGACGACGACTGCTGCAAACAACAAACTGATCAAGTACCGGAAAGAAATCTACCGGGAATACGTCCGCGAAAACCTCTACTCGCCCTACATGGGCCCATCCGAGAACGCGATCATTCGCGTGATCACCGACCTGAACAAGGGCGGCAAGATGGGCGGCGAGCAGATCAACATCCCGCTCCGCGCCCGCCTCAACGCCCAAGGCGTCGGCGTCGGGCCGCTGGTCGGCAACGAAGAGCAACTCGACAACCAGGGCACGCGGTTCTTCGTGGACTGGGCCCGTCACGCCGTGGCGGTGAACAATGCCGAGGAGAACAAGTCCTCTATCGACCTGTTCGGCGAGATGAAGCCGGCGCTGGTCGACTGGGGCAACGAAAAGCAGCGCGACGAAATCGTCGATGGGTTCTATGCGCTGCCCTCTCAGGCAGCACCCGTGGGCCTTGGCTCCAACCTCGGCCAGCGCGTCAACGGTATCCTGTTCGATGCCGCGACCGCAGCGCAACGCAATACCTGGATCACGGACAACGCCGATCGCATCCTGATCGGCAGCGGCAACACCGCGAACCTTGTCGCCGGCAACTTTGCCTCCTCGATGGCCAACATCACCTCGGCCATGACGCTGTCCGGCGCGCTGGTCAACCGGATGAAGCGGTCGGCCAAGAAAGCCAACCCCCGCATTCGTCCCTTCAAACTCAAGGAAAACGGCACCGAGTGGTTCGTGTATTTCGTGGGTCAGGAGCAATTCCGCGACGGACAGAACGATACCGACATCAAGACAGCGAACCAGAACTCGCGCGCTCGGGAACAGCAGGGCTACCTGAAGAACCCGATCTTCGTGGACGGCGATCTGCTCTACAACGGTGTGATCATCCGGGAAATTCCGGAACAGTCGCTGCGGCTTCCGGTGTTTTACACCAACGCAGGATCCGGTGCGATCCAGGTGGCGCCGGGCTTCTTCTGTGGACAGGGCGCGCAGGCCTGGTGCTGGGGTTTGATGCCGACACCGACCTTCCGAAAGGAAGACGACTACGGCTTCATTCGCGGCGTCGGTGTCAAGATGTGCTACGGCATCGGAAAAATCGCCAAACTCAATGCGGCTGGCAACTTCAAGGAGTGGGGCATCTTCACGACCTTCCTCGCCGCGGTTGGTGACAACTAAGGCCTGACAGACCGCTGATCGAGCGGCGCGGGCGACATCTCCCGCGCCGCCTTCATCTCTCATCTCTTCAGGCCCGAAGGAGGCCAACCATGAACTTGAAAAACAGCATCAAGGGATGGAGCAAGGCAATTGCCGCGCTCATCCTGACAGCGTTCGCGATCTCTGCGGCGTTCGCGTTGAACGTCGACCAGACCCGCACCATGAGCAAGCGGGACCTGTATCAACAGGAACTGCACTACTACCGGCTGACGATCAACTTCAACGATCCTGGAATTTCCGCCGGTCAGGCATTCGGGATGTTGGGGCAGAACTCCTACGTCCATTCGATCGACTGCCACGTCACGACCGTGTTCAATGCAGGTACCACCAACGTCGTCACCATCGGCACCACTAAGACGATGGCGAACGAACTGTTCGCAACCGCCTCACTCAATGCGGCGTCGGCGACCGTGCAGCATCTGACCACCGCGACGGGTCTTGGTATCTACTCCACCAGTGCCGCGGACGTAACGCTCTGGGCGAAATATACCCAGACCGGAACGGCCGCGACGACCGGTGCCGTGACCTGCGTGATCTCCTACGCACCAAACAACGACAACTAAGCGTCATCATCCCGGCGGCATGTTCGCCGCCGGGTGCCCTTCAACAGGAAACCATTCATGGCCAAGACTCCGCGAGATACGCTCGATCTGACCGAAGCACCGGCAAAGCCCGTGACCGAAACGCTGACCTATCTCCCCGGCGAGGGTGATCCGTCCTTCGTGGTTTGGGGCGGCCACAAGTTCCAGGCGAACCTGCCGAAGGAACTGACCGGCCACCCCGAAGGCTCGACACGGGAGCAACTCAATCACGAGATCATCGAGCGGGCGCGCGGCAATCCGTTCTTCATGGTCGGCGACCAGAAGCCGAGGCGGACCGCACCCGCCTTGCCCAAGACAGCGGAAGAATACCGCGCCTATGCGGTTGGATGGATCAACGATCCCTCCATTCAGCACGCCGACCAGTTGATCGGAAAATTCGCCAAGGACCGCACCCTGCAAGCGACCTGCGAAGTCGGAGCGGATGACTACTCCTATCTGCAGACGCTGTTCATGCCGCGTCTGCACAAACTTTCCACCATCGACGAGCTCAACGACCAGCAGGTCGCGGCGCTCTGGGTGCAGAACGGCATCATGCAGTTGCCCTGGTAGGCCATGGCTATTACCTCGCCCTTCCGCACCTCGACCGAACTAATCACGCTGGTGCTGCAGCGCAGCGGCCTGTTGTCAATCGGCAACTCGCCAGATCTGGAGGATGTGGCCAACGTCAACACCCAACTGGATTCGATCTATCGCAAGATCGCAGGTCTGGAGATCGCCTACGTCTCCGATCCGAACAACATCCCCGGTGCGTGGTTCTCCGATCTTGCCGATATCGTCGCCGGTGAATGCGGAACATCGCTCGGAATCGTCGGCGAGGAATTGACGAGCCTGGTCAACAAAGGGTTGGGCGGTGTGGGCGGTGTCGAGATCGGCGCAGGCACAGCGGCCAAGTCGCTGAAGATCATGACGCGCGGCAGGCCCACCTACGAAGTCCAGCGGATCCAGAATTTCTGATGCTGCAGAAACCAGTCCCGATCCCGTTCCCGCTGTCGTCGTTCCCCGGCACCAACCCACAAGAGGGTGGCGGGCGTCTGATCAATTGCTACGCGCAGCCGCTCGAGGAGGCCAGCCGTCCGACCGGCCCCGCCCGGCAGAAATGGATCGGCTCGCCGGGACTCTTGCAGCACGCGGTCACGGCGCAGTCCGGCTATCGTGGTGGGCTTCTGGTGAAGAACCTGTCCTATGAGATTTTCCACGATACCGCGACGACAGTGGATGCGAACGGCGTGCTCAATGTGCTGGGCACGATGCTCGGAACGAAACTGGTGTCGATCGCACGCAACCAGGCCGCCACTCCGGACGTGGTCGCGGTCGATGTCGACAACGGCGCCTATCAACTGTCGACCGGAGGTGCACCCGCGTCCTACAACGGCGGCGGCAACCTTCCACAACCGAACTCGGTCTGCAATCAGGATGGCTACTTCTTCTTCACGATCGCCGACGGCCGATGCTTTGCGTCAGGCTTGAATGCACTGACGCAGAACGCACTGACCTTCATCACATGCCAGGCCAAGGCCGACGTTACCTTGCTGCGCGGGATTCCATTTTCATCGGCGCTGATGCTGTTCACGACCGGCGGCTGTGAAATCTGGCAGGATGCCGCCATTCCGGCACCAGGCTTTCCCTATAGCCGCTCGACCGTTATCGAATACGGCCTGATGCAGTCGGGCGCCATTGCCGGCAATGAAACCGGGTTTTCGGAATTGTTGTGGGTCGCACAGGACCATGGCGTATACTGGCTGACGCCGGGATCGCTGTCGCCCGTGAAGGTGTCGCCACCCGATCTCGACAAACTGATCGAGGACGCCATTCAGGCCAGCAAGCTGCTCGATGCCGGATGCTACATCGCGGGCGGCAAGAAGTTCTGGCACATCTCTTCGCCGGACTGGAGCTGGGAATTCAATCTCTCGACGAGGAAGTGGAGCGAGCGGCAGTCCTACAGCGGCGGGCAATATATCCGCTGGCGCGCAGTCGGCGGCCATCCCGCCTTCAGCCGCTGGCTGGTGGGCGACAAGCAATCGGGCAACATCCTCTATCCCGATGACGACACATTCGCGGAGAATGGCGCGCCGATGCTGTTCCGGATGGAATCCGGCGCAACGCGGGATTTTCCGGAAAGCATGCGGATCGCGCGGGCGGATTTCGACTTCGTATTCGGAACGGGCCTCGTCGAAGGCAATTACGTGATGACAGTGACCGGCGCTGCAGCAGGAACCGGTGGCGTGGTCCGGCTCGCGGTCAACCAGACGGTGCTGGCCAAGACCGGCGATGAGGTTCAGGTCGCGGGTGTGACGGGCACCACGGAGGCCAACGGGACGTTCCCGGTGACCGTGGTCGACGGGACCCATATCGAACTGCAGGGAACGGTGTTTGCTCACGCTTATGTCTCAGGAGGAACCGCAACCGATATCTCCGTCACGTCAAACGCGGCCAATCCATCGGTAGCTATTTCGTGCTCGAAAGATGGTGGATGGAGCTACGACAACCCCTCGGTCCGATTGCTGCAGCCGCAGCGCAAGACGCGACGCTCCCGCGCCACCGTCAAGAACCGGGGGCAGGCAACTGCGCCCGGGGTGCGATGGCGGATCGATATCACCGATCCGGTGTATCGGTCACTGCTCGGGGGCACCATGTCGAACAATCCGCGTGAGGTGTTGCCGTGACGCTGCCGACCAAGAACAAGTTCGATCCGCAGTTTCATATTACCGACAAGGACGGGCGGCCGACGCAGTTCTTTCGTGACTATATGAGGACGCTCGATGCACTGGTCACGGCGGTAGTGTTCGGCGGATTACCGAACAATCTTATCAGTGCTGTTGATGATGCTGCCGCTGCTGCTGCCGGTGTTCCTCTGGGTGGCCTATATCGAAGTCCGGCAACTGGGGTTGCGCCCCACACTCAGAGCTTTGTGCAAGTGAGGGTGTCGTAGTTGTCCGGCGAGTTTGCTGCGCCAAACCTGACAGGAGGCGACAATCGGTATTTTTGACATCTTCTCCGACCAGCCGGCGAGAGACGCCGCTGCAGCGCAAACCGCTGGCCTCAACACCGCGAACACGCAGGCGACCGGCAATATCAATTCGGGCATCGGCGCGCTCAACACGAGCTATACCGCCGCGCTGCAGCCATTCCTGCAGAATTTCAGTCAGGCGCAACAGGGGACGACCGCGCTCGGCAATGTGCTGGGCTTGAACGGGCAGGGCGGCAGCGATGCGGCCTTGACCGCGCTGCGCAACACGCCCGGCTACAAATTCCAGCAAGGCACGCTGGACGACACGGTCAATGCGGCGGCGGCAGCGAACGGCACGCTCAATTCAGGCAATCAGTTACTGGCGCTGAACAAGGTCAATCAGGGTCTCGCCGATTCCACCTATGGGCAGTATGTCAGTCAGTTGCAGCCGTATCTCGGCGCGTCCGGTGCGGCGGCGGGAGGCATCGCGGGTGTTAATACCGGGCTCGGGAACGCGACGGCGGGCCAGTACGACCAACTCGCGGGGCTGAATTACCAGACCCAGACTGGGATCGGCAACGCCAACGCAAACGCGGACCTGTCGGCCTACAATGCGTCAGGCAATTTCTGGAACATGCTTGGTGGTCTTGGTGGCATGAAGACGGCGGGGGGCGGCAGTGTGGGCGGCAACGCGGTATCGGGCATCGGCTCGGCGATTTCGTCGGCGCTGCCGGCGCTCGCCATGTTCTCCGACGAGCGCCTCAAGGAATTCATCGAGCCCGTCGGCGAGCTTTATGACGGCACCAACGTCTATCGGTACAACTACAAGGGCGATCCGACACCGCGTATCGGGCTAATGGCCCAGGAGGTCGAAAAGACCAATCCGGACGCCGTGGTCGAGATCGGCGGCTACAAGGCTGTTCGGTATGACAAAGCCACGCAGCTGGCATCTGATCTCGCACGCTTTCTGGATGCTGCCTGATGGCTGAATTCCCTACAGCGGTCCAGCCTCCGGGCGGCGCGAGCTATGCGCCGCCGCTCATGAATTTTTCGAATTTCTCGAATTGGGCGGCCGACGATCCGTACAAGCTTCCGACCGAAAAGGCGAAGCTCGAACAGATCCAGCAGCAGATCGAACTGTCCAAGGCCTTCGCCGGAGGCCTTCCCACCGATCCGCAGACAGGCCAGATCGACTACCGCAAGGCTGCGGGAATCCTCGCGGCCAAGGGCGACATCGGCGGTGCGGTCAGCCTGTTGCAGCAACAGCCGGCGCCGCTGCCGGCGATCATGGGTGGACAGCCGCAGGGAGGCCAGCCGGCTCCGCAGGCCGCGCCGCAGGGCCAGCCCTCGTCAGTGCAGGCCCGGCCGCTGCCGCCTCCCGGGCGAGGCCCGCAGGGCGATGCAGGTACGGGCACGGTGACCTCGCTGGTGACCGACCGATTGCCGGCGCAGAACCAGACGACCGGCGAAACCATCATGAAGATCGCGCAGGTCATGGGGATCGACCCGAACGCGAACCTCACTCCGGGTCAGGTGATCCGCGCGCAAGGGTTGCTGAAGAAGTATGCGCCGGAGATCGCGGGCTCGGGTGCCATGTCGTTCTCCGATCGCTTCAGGGGTGACTCTGGCGGCGATCAGGGTGGCGGGTTGCCGCCGTCGGCTAACGCCGGGACACCGGCGGCGACGGCCGCGCCTCCCGCACAAGGCTCGCGTCCGCAAGGTGGTCAGCCGGCGGCGCAGCAGCCGCAAGCGCAGGGCCAGCCGCTGGTGCCGCAGGAGCCGTTGCCGCCCGGCTATAACGACCCAATCAAGGCGATTGCCGATCTCAGGTCCACGGCTAACCAGCTTGCGGCTGATCCGCGTCCGAATGCACAGGCGATGGCGCAGCGTGCCGATGCATGGGCGCAACGGATTGAAGCGGGATTGAAGCCCGTGTCGGTCGGCGTAAGTACGACGTTGGTCGATCCGAGGACCGCTCAGCCGATCTATCAAGGCCCTGCCGCTGCCGCCTATGGTTCGGGTGGCGGCGAAACTGGCGCGACGCTCGACGCCGACGCCAATCAGTACCGCATGACCGGTAAGCTGCCGCCGAACATGGGGCGCGGCATCCAGGGGCAGCAGCAGGCAACCGCGATCCGGACACGGGCAGCCGAGCAGGAAGTGACGGAAGGTGGTGACCCCAACGATTGGCCGACAAGGTGGCAACACTTTACCACGCAAGCGGCTGGTTTGCGGACGCTCGAAACCCGCGCGGCTGGTCTCTCGCTCGCGGAAAATGAAGCTTCAAGCCTGATTCCCCGGGTGCGTGAAGCCTCCGCAAAGGTCTCACGGACGCAGTATCCCAACATCAACAGCCTGATTCTGGCGGCCAAGAAGGGGACCGGCGGAACCGATGTCATCAAACTTGGCGTCGCAGTGGAATCGCTGATCCCGGTCTATGCGAAGATTCTCAAACCGGTCGGGACGGTGGGTGCCGCCGACATGGAGCGCGCCCATGACATCCTCGAAAAGAAATGGAGCGATGGCCAGATCAACGCGGCGCTCGATCAGATGGAAGTCGAGTTGAAATCGGCACGCGCTGCGCTGGACAAGACCATGGAAGAGTTTGGGACGAAAAAGAAACGGGGTGGGACCGAGTCTGACGCCTCCAAGGCGGGATCGTCCACGTCCAAGTCGAGCACCTACCAGAACACCACGCCTGACGGCTTCGGCTGGAGCATCGAGAAGTAATGCCCCTCCTCAACATCGAAGGCCGCAAGGTCCGGGTCGACGAGAGCTTTCTGCAGATGTCGCCGGACGAACAGCATGCCAAGGTCGACGATATTGCGAAGAAGCTGAAGCTGACGCCGTCCGGGCAGCCTCCGAGTATGATCGAGGGCGTCGGCCGCGCGGCCGTCCGCGGTATGCCGATCGTCGGCGCACTCGCCAGCAAGATGAACGCCGCAATCGACGCAGGGTTGGCGCCATTCGTCGATCCGGCAACGCCGGAGCAGAAGTTGACCGGGGAGACCTTCGGCCAGCGCTACAAACAGGCGATGGACGTCGGGAAGGGCAAGGATGAGGCGTTTCACGCGCAGCATCCGATCGTTGACACGGCGGCCGAAATTGCGGGAGGCATCGCGTCAACCGGTGCTGTCGGTGCCACCGCTACGGGTGCGAAAGTGCTTGGGCTTGCAGGGAATACGCTTCCCGAACTGATGACGCAGGGCGGCATCAGTGGTGCTGCTATCAGTGGCGCAGATGCCGCTCTGCAGGGCGAGAACCCGATCACGGCGGGAGGTATCGGTGGTTTGGTGGGTGCGCTCTCGCCGGCCGCGGGGCGGGTCGTCAACGCCGCAACCCGGCCGGTTCAAAATACCATTCGTGGCATCCGTGATCCTGGCGCGGAAGCGGAACGCCGTGTTGCCGGCGCGATCGATAAGGACATCCGCAACAACGACCGTGGCATGAGTTTGCAGGAAATGCAGGCTGCGAAGGCCGAAGGTCAGCCGACGATGCTGATGGATGCCGGCGGTGAGACGACGCGGGCCTTGGCGCGCAGTGCCGCGAATACCTCGCCGGAAGGCCGCAGCGAACTCAGCCGCACCATTGATGCGCGATTTGAATCGCAGGCGCCACGCCTCGCCGGTTGGCTGCAGAAGACGTTTCATTACCCGAACGCGGATGCGCAGCAGGAAGCTCTCGACCATGTTGCGAAGACGGTCAACCGGCCGGCCTACGCCAAGGCCTATCGCGAGGGCGACCGCGACATCATGTCCCCGGAGTTGGACCGGCTTATGGGAAGCCCGGCGCTGGTCGATGCCATGCGTAGGGCCTCGATCAGTGGCAAGGACCGCGCCATCACGCAAGGCGTCGGTGCGATGCGCCAGGGCGTGACGGTCGAGAACGGGATGGTGAACTTCACCAAGGGCAAGACCGGCGTTCCGACCTATCCAAATCTTGCGTTCTGGGATGCGACCAAGCGTGAGCTCGACGACGCTACCAACAAGGCGATGCGATCCGGTGCCAAGGAAGAAGCATCCACGCTGACAGACTTGACCAAGAGCCTGCGGAAGGAATTGGACAATCTCGTTCCGAGTTATGCCGATGCGCGCGCGGGGGCTGCGAAGTTCTTCGGCGCCGATAATGCAATAGAGGCGGGTCAGAACTTCGTCGGGGCTTCCCAGAAGTTCGGGATTCCCGCAGTGCGGCGGCAGCTGGCGAAAATGTCGCCGAACGAGCGACAACTGTTCCAGGATGGCTATGTGTCGCGCCTGGTCGAGACGATAGAAAAGACCGGAGATCGCCGATCTGTCCTCAACAAGATCATGCAGTCACCAGCGGCGCGCGAGGAGATGAATATCGCCTTGGGGCCGGCGCGGGCGAAGGAAGTCGAGGGTCGGTTGCGGATCGAAGGCATCATGGATCTGGCTCGGCCGGCCGTGCAAGGCAATTCGACCACAGCGCGGCAGCTGGTCGAGCTCGGCCTTGCTGGCGGCGTCGGCGGCTACGACAGTTACAAGGGCGACCCGCAAGCGGTAATGCATGCGGCGCTGGTCTATGGTGCGGCCCGAGGACATCGCGTGGTCGACGAGCGAGTCGCCCGTCAGGTCGCGAAGCTACTTGCGTCCGACAATGTGGGGCAGTTGCAGAAGGGGCTTCGCATCCTGACGGCCAACAAGAACATGATGGGTGCCATCCGTAATGCAGATGCCGCCCTCGGTGCGATAGCAGCCCGGGGCGCTGCTCCCGCCATCAGCCAGGCTGTCGGCGCGCAATAGCTCCTCGCTGCGCCGGCAACGCACCCACAGATAGCGAAACCAGAACAGCGCTATCGGGGTGAACCACCACCAGAAGGTCCAACGCGGCAGGATCAGCCCGCAGCCGAAAAAGATCATGGCCCACACGATGGCCACCCGGACATCCCATCCGGCCTCGCGCGCAAGTTGCTTCTGAAAGATCGACATCCGCAAACCTTACCCCCGTTCCGCCGTCCCGGCAACGATACGCATGTGGAAAAGGCCGTCATGATCAAGTTCAAGTCATTGAATAATAAATACTATTCAAAGTTAACAGACTTTGTAAGGGGCTCCTGAATGGCCGGCACCACGCCCTTATCCCTGGTCCAGCAGTTTGATTCCACCGGAACGCCGCTGGCTGGCGGGCTGTTGTCTTTCTTTGTCGCCGGGACAGTGGCAACCCCGCAAAACGCCTTCGCCGATTTCGGGCTGACCACACCACTTTCAAACCCGCTGGTGTTGGATGAATCAGGCCGCGTCCCGCAGCACTGGCTGGCCGACGGCCTGATCCATATCCGCCTGACGGACTCCGCCGGCACGCCCCAGGTCGACACCACAATGCAGGTGCTCGGCCCATCCTCGGGTGGTGGCGGGGGCGGCGGCACGGTCGATCCGACCGCAATCATCGCGACCGGCGATATCAAGGCGAGATACGGCACGGGCCCGCTCGCCGGGTTTGTCCGCCTCAACGGCTTGACAATCGGCAATGCCACCTCCGGCTCAACCGAGCGGGCCAATGCGGACACGCAGGCTTTGTTCGTCTATCTCTACACCGCTGACACAAATCTCGTCGTATCCGGAGGACGAACCGGCAATGCGCTAAACGACTACAATGCCAACAAGCAGTTGACACTGCCGGACTGGCGCGGTCGGGCACTGGCTGCACTCGATGACATGGGGAACAGCGCGGCGGGGCGACTGACCGCGACGTATTTCGGGACAACGACGACAGTGTTGGGAGCGGCCAGTACAACTCTGGATCACACTGCTCTCGCATTAGGTAATCTGCCGCCATATACGCCGTCAGGAAGCGTCATACTCGGCCAAGCTCCTAATCCCAGTAATCTTGCTGCGAATACTGCAAGTATAGGGTTCGTCCAAGTCGCATCAGGTTTAGGTTTTCTAGTGCCTACCGCCATAAACGCGTGGGGCAACAGCCCCACACTGGCAATTACAGGTAATGCCCAAGGTGGTACTAGCATTCCATTCAGCAGCGTGCAGCCAACGATGCTCGCCACTCTCTACTTGAAGCTCTGACCATGTACGCCTGGCCCGTCCTTCTCCCCGCCCAGACCAACCGCGAAGACTTCCTTCGCACGGTCTCCCTGTTCGATGACGATACCGGACAGGCGATCGACCTGTCGGGGCGGACGCTGGCGGCGCCGGGGGATTTCACGGGCCACAACTGGACGGTGACCGACGGCGCGATCGTTACCGCCTCGGTCACGCCGCTGACGATCAAGGACTACCCGATCGGCAACGAGATGCAGGCCCTGGCACTGACGGTCGGGCTCAACCTTTTGATCCTGGCCGGCGACGCCGTGACTATCGCGGACGCGACCGGGCTCAACACCATGACCGGATTCGTGACGAGCTACGCCCCGGTGACTGGCGCCATGGTGGTGCAGATTGGATGTGCGTTCGAGTTCGAGATCAGGGGTCACCATCACGGCGGAAGCTGGGACGGCTACGGCCCGTCGTCGTTCATCGGCAGCGACCTTCCGTCTACGCCGCTGATCTCGGCGCAGCTCGGCAACGGGATCACACTGGTCGAGGTCGGCAAGCTCCAGGTGCGGGTTTCCGCCTCTCACCTATCCAACCTGCACCACAAGACCTACAGCGCCGCGATGGCCGTCTATCTCGGTGGCGACACGCGGCAACTCTTCGTCGGGAAGCTGCCGATGCTTTACGGCGGCCTGACAACGGCACCGTTCGCGACTGCTCCAACCTCGAACCCCTTCGGTCTGCCATGAGCCTGCCAGCAAATATCCGCGTCAATGTCGGAGCGCCGTTCCCGGCTACGGTGAAGGGCTTGGGTGCCATCGCCGTTTCCAAGGCCAACGGAATCTGGACGATCTTCCTCAACTACCTTGGCTTCGGCACGGCCGGGACCGTTCCTGATCCTGCCAACACCTATACGCTGGTATGGAACATCCTGACCGGCGTGTTCACGCTGATTCCGATCAGCGCGGTATCCGGAACCAAGGTGGTCAAGACCATCACGGCGGCCGGGCCCTATGCGGCGCTGCCGAGTGATGAAGTCCTGATCATCAAGCAGACCGTGGGTGCTGCGTTCACAGTCAACGTCGATTGGTCGGCGCGGTCCAAGCCGCTGCGGGTGGTCGACGGCAAGGCCGACGCGTCAATCAACAACATCAAGGTCACACCGGCTGCAGGACAAACCCAGCTGGGTATGGTGAATTTTTCGTATGTGATCGACAGTATAGGCGGCTCGGTCATACTGACCCCACTCCCGGACGGCTCCGGCGCCTATTAGGCGTTTGGACGACGAACTTCCAAGGACATCCTGACATGAAGATCCTGGCAAGGACTCTCACAAGCCTCGCGATTCTGTGCGTCGTCTTTGTGGGTGGTGTGATGTATGCACCATCCCCGATCATTGCCCAGGGCATTGGTCTGTTTCAGCAGATTGGAGCGGGAGCGGTTGCTCGGACTATCATCGCGAAGTTGCGGGAGAATCTGTCCATC
Organism: Pseudolabrys sp.; assembly: GCA_041500065.1. Classification (GTDB taxonomy): domain Bacteria; phylum Pseudomonadota; class Alphaproteobacteria; order Rhizobiales; family Xanthobacteraceae; genus Pseudolabrys. The sequence continues at coordinate 8,142 of JBGQLL010000015.1, read as the reverse complement.
AACGATTTTGGTGCCAAGTGCGACAGCGTGACTGATGACACGGCAGCCATTGCCGCCGCCATCGCGGCCACGCCCAGCGGCGGCATTCTTAACGGAGCCACCGATGGTAGCCACTGTGTCGTCAAGGGTTCTGGCACCGCCATTTTTACTTACGCCAAAGCTATTAGCATACAGAACTTGAACCTGCTTGTTGATCCTAGCGTTCCTAACACCAGAGATGTCTTCTACCTAAACCCCACAACCTCACTTTACGGAGGGGGATTCTTCACCGTCAATGTAGTGCCGGTCAGCGGAACTCCAGGGCAGCATGTCATTCATATTGACACCACCGCCAATACGGTAGCGGCATGGAATAACATCCATGTTGAAAACAGTCTCTTTGCGCAAACCGGGGGAGGTTACTCGTTATACCTGCACGGGCGATCCGATGGCGTCGGCGTATTCTTATCTGAATTCAGAGGCACCCAATTCAACGGCGGGGTGCGAGTTCTATTCGGTGGAGACAGTCTCAATTTCACCAATCAGAACTTCTTCGGTGGAATTAATACAGGTCTTTTGTCAAGTCAGGTTGCGGGATCCGGCAATCTCTTAGTTAAGAACAACAATTTTGCTGCCACTGGTTTTGAAGCCATCGTCATCGATTCTGGCGTCAAGCCAATCATTTCGGACAATGTAATAGAACATGCCTTCACCGGGGCTCTCGCCGGCAGCGGCCTTGTTAATATGAGGGGAGCAACTGCGACGATCCTTAATCCGACTATCTGGAACAATCAAATTCAGGTGGCCAACAGCGGTTTGGGGAATCCAAATACGATCTACGTAGGCGCGGCGTCAGATACAGAAATTGGTATGAACCGCGTGAACGTGTGGGCTGGGGTCTCTCAGGTTGTCAACAGCGCTACGGCAGTTCGTACCAAGATTTTAGGAGACAATGTTTGGAACAATCAAAACGTTGTTGGAAACCTTATCATCACCGACAGCGGGTCTGGTACGATCTACGGCCCGATTTCCAATGGGACCGGATTGAGCGTGGTCGGAAACTCCGGGCTCACAGCGAAAGCATCTGCCGATATCATAGCCGCCAATATAGGCTATGCATTACTCGTAAACCAGACCGGAACCGCACTCGGATGGGGCCAAGTCGTTCTCGACGGATCATTCCCAGGGGTCACAGGTGTTCTTCCCAAAGCAAACGGTGGAACAGGAACCACGACCGGAGTACTCCAAGATATCACAGGGCAAAGCTTCGGAACCGGTCTCCCAGGAAATCAAACCAACTTCGCCGGTATCGGTGGTGGCAACGCCACCGAGGCAAGCATCTCCGGACTAACCGCACGAGCCGGAACTTTCAAGACGCTGACATTTCAGGTGACGACGCCGCCAGGAGCTGCGCAGAGCTATGTCATCACGTTCCGCTCGGCCAATGCCGACACCGCCATAACCTGTACAATTTCCGGAGCGGCTGCGACCAGTTGTCAGGATCTCGTTAATACCGTGGCAGTGGCGGCCGCGACGACGTTCGATCTCAAAGTAGTCACTTCTGCGGGGTCGGCAAACACGGGTGCTTTCCGGTGGTCGGTAGTGTATGCGACCCCGTAAACAATCAAGGGTCCATATGTTCGTCTGCAAACGTGGCTCCGTAAGCAGCTAGTGCCAACAAAATAAATAAAAGAACAAACGCCCCAACCGCGATCCCAGCAAAAATCCACATTGTTTCAGCCTCCCGGAAAATGGAAGTGGCAGCCTATACCCATGACCGCGCCGTAATCAACCCACGCGCGACACGATATCGCTACTCAACCCCGGAAGATTCCCCATGACCGACATCGCCGCCCTCAAGGCGCGGAACGCTGTGCGCTGGCACGACATGCACATGCGAACCAGTCGGATTTCTTATCCCATCTGAACGGAGACAATCATGCAGCCTCGCGTCGTCGACATCAGCCACCACAACATCGTCAAGGACCTCGGAGCGGCGGCGGCGGCCGGCATCTGGGGCGTGATCCACAAGGCCAGCCAGGGCAAAGCCTATGCCGATCCGGACTATGACGCGCGCCGGGTCGCGGCAAGCGCTGCCGGCATGCTTTGGGGCGCGTACCACTTCAACACGGGCGACAATGTCGCCTCGCAGGTCGAATGGTTCCTAGCCAAGGCCAAGCCCGACGACCACACGCTTCTCGTCCTTGATTACGAGGACAACCGCCTATCGCAGATGAACATCCACCATGCCGTGGAATTCCTGCGCCTGATCGAAGCCAAGGCCGGCCGCAAGGCGGCGATCTATTCGGGCAACCGGCTCAAGGAAACGATCGATCAACTCGGCCCGGCCGATTCTCTCTACATGGCCGAGCACCGGCTTTGGCTCTGCCAGTACGGCCAGCATGCTGTGCTGCCGCACTACTTCGCCAAGTGGTGGCTCTGGCAATTCACGGGCGATGCCGTCGGACCGATGCCGCACAACGTCCCCGGCATCGTTGCCGGCAATGGCGGGATTGACCTCAATACCTACCCGGGCACGCGCGAGCAGCTTGAGGGGGAGTGGGCATGAAATTCTACCTCATCGCCGGATCGTTCTGCATCGCGATTCTCGTGATGTGTTTTTATGCCTTGTATGCGTTCTCGCACCTCGAATCCCTCTCGTCGCTCTGGAGATAGAAATGAACTCTCTGAAAGAAGTCACCTTGCTACAGTGGGTCGGCGTTATCATCCTGTTCAACACGACGCTGCTCGGCGGCGCATCTCAGTTGGGCGACCTCTCCTTGAGCGCTGGCACGGTCAAGGCAGTCCTGGCGGCAGCCACGTTAGGTAACGGCTTCCTGGGCGGTCTCGTCATGATGTTCGGCGGATCAGGCACGCAGATCAGCAACGTTGTGGCCATGGGCGCCAGCATCAAGGCCAACGCCAATGCTACGCCAGCACTGGCTCAGGCCGCTGTCGATCCTGCACAGCCGAATGTCGGAGCCGCAACGCCCGACCTTCGCCCAGCTCTGCAATCCATCGCGAAAGGTGCCTGACATGAAGCTTTCACCTTCCCAGATGGCCCAGGCCGTCACCAAGGCGCGCGGCATGATCAAGGAGCACTCCACGGGCTTCATGAACTTCAACAAGATGGTCAGTGATGATCAGATCTCGGCAGGTCTCACGGAGCTTCTCGCCTCCATTGCGGACGATCAGACGCAGGTGAAGCCATGAAGTGGATTGTCCGACTCCTGCTCGTCGCCTTCGCGGTGTCCTTCTTTCCGGTCGCTGGTCAGGCGCAGACGAAACTAAGAACGCCACAGATCACCGGAGATGTCGTCCAAGATACGAAGGCCAACCTTGGCTTGGCCACGCCGGCCCCGAAGCTGATTACCGGAAACATCGAAAAGGATATGCACGCTCTCTGGGACAAAATTGTCAACGCGAGCAATACCGATCTGACCTATGCCTCGGCGCTCGCGGCATCGGCGGGAACACCGGCCTCGGCCGTTCGCAAGCAGTGCTATGATGCCATCTTGAAGTTGAACGCTCAAGTCAACGGAATGAACGTCCTTGGCCCTGACGGCAAACCATTGCCGCAGCCTGATCCAAAGCTGTTCACCGGGGTTGAGCAGGCGGCTGAAACCATCGACAACCTTTCGCCAAGCGGCCCGTTGTTTGTGAATTGCGCCGGCATGGCCCAACTCACCAAGACCAACGTCCTGACCTTGGTCAATGCGATTGTCACCGGGGCGGTCGGATTTGCGGCGATGCCGATAATTCCAGGTCTTTGATGAGTTGGCTCGTCTGGCTTGGCGTGATCAGAGACCTCGTGATGATCGCAAGCGCGATCGGAGGTCTCTACCGCGTTTGCCAGATCGAGAAGAACACAAGGAAGGGTGAGCGATGACGATCCGCCTTCGATTTGTCAGGCACAAGGGCTTTGCCTGTGGTGCGATCGTGTGGCGCTCGGGAATGGTCGGGATGCCTTTCATCCCGACCCATGCGGAATGCGTAACGCCGGAGTGGACTTGCATTGGACAATTTGGGCACGGAGGGATGCAAGAGCGGCCGATGGGATATGACGCGAAGGAGATCTATATCAATCGCAACTATGGTCCTTGCGCCATCATGGTTGACCTTCCCGTTACTCAAGCCCAGGCAGATCAATTCTACGCCTCGGCTCGCAATGCCATCGGCGAGCCCTACGACTGGTCCGCCCCGTGGGGCTTTCTGTTCCCTGGCCACCACCATAAGAAATATCACTCCGTCTGCTCCGCAAAGATGTTCCTGCTTTTGCGCGAAATTGGGTTCTTCCGCTGGCCGATCACGGTTCCCGCGCACCTCGTTGATCCCCGCGACTTGATGATGATCCTGTCGACGCACGTCGAGATTCCCCATTAGATGGATGGAATGCAAGGTGGCTGACAGTTTCCTCGGGCTCGATTTCAAGCTGATGATTGCCGGGGCAGGCGGCGGGATCTCGATCATCTACGCCTTGAAAAAGCCGGCGGCATGGGAACTGATTGCCGGGCTGGTGGTTGGTGGGTTTACGGCCAATTATCTCACCATGCCGATTTCCAGGGTGTTTCCGTTCTCGTTCGTTCCGGCCGACTATATCCTGTCGATTGCGTTTTGCGTTGGCATCGTCGGCAAGTGGGTCTGCAAGATGGTTCTGGAATACGGGAAGGCAAAAATCCGCCTCAAGAAAGAGTAGAATGCTTTGTAGCACTCTCCCCATCTGGATCACCTATGCGACCAGAGGCGTGCTGGTGATCTGCGCAATCCTCGTGATTGTGCTCATGCAGAAGGCCGAGCACGACAAGTCGATTGGCAGGGTCGATTCAAAAATGCTCCGCTCTGCCCGTCGCTTTTCATTCTGGGCGATAGCGCTGTGCGTAGTGGGAGTGCTCCTGACCGATGGTAATCCGATCGCACAATTGATGCTGTACGTATCGACAGGGGCAATTCTTGTGGTCGATATTATCGCTATGATTTATCGACCGCCTGCAACCGGACATGGGGCCGCGTCAGAAGCCATGACCGCAGCGAGCCGGCAACTCACGGCGCTATCCCGCCGGAGGGATTAAGATGCATTGGCTGATGTTCGCCGGACTGATCAGTGGGCTCGCCGGCTTCCTGTGCGCCATCAACGGCCCATTTTGACCTAATTTTCCATATCCCCAAAAAGGAAGCCTGATGATCCGTCTGTTCCTGGCGGCGTGCCTGTGCGCGCTCGTTTCGTCCTGCGCCACGGTGCCAGCATTGGCGAGACACCGCACCACGCGCGCTCCGGCGGCTTCCTACGGTGCATCCAGCCATATCGTTGCCCATCCCTCTGGGTGTCCTATCCGCGCCTTCTGCGGCTGCGGCGCCTCGATGCGGGTATTCGGGCATGCGGTACGTGAACTTTGGCTTGCCGCCAACTGGTTCCGATTCCCCCGCGCCGCGCCGGCCGCCGGCATGGTCGCGGTCAGGCGGCACCATGTCTTCGTGCTCGAGGCACATCTGGCCGGGAGTGTCTGGCAGGCCTTCGATGCGAATTCGGGCGGCCGCCTGACCCGCGTTCACGCGCGCTCGATCGCAGGCTACACCATCGTCAATCCGCACGGGTGATCCACAAAGGCTATCCATGAAACACGCAACCCGCCGGGCGACGGAGGTCGCCGTCATCTTCCTTCTGACGCTGATCATCCTTGCCTGGCACGCGGCATTCGCCCACGACCATGCTCGCCCGGAGCTCGACGGCTGGTTCAAGAGCCTGCAGAGCACGAGCAAATCCCCGTGCTGCGAGATGGCAGAAGCGATGCGACTGGATGATGTCGACTGGGAAACGAAGGATGGCCACTACCGCGTGCGGCTAGAGAGTGAGTGGATCGACGTTCCGGATTCCGCGGTCGTCGAGGGCCCCAATCGTGCCGGGCCCACGATGGTCTGGCCATGGCGGACTGACGGCAAACTGAACAAGGTCCGGTGCTTCATGCCGGGGAGCATGACCTAGGAGAAATTGAATCATGGGAGCTTCGCCAATGTCACCCGCTATCCTCATCGTGCCACTCATCGGCCTGCTCGTGCTCGCGGCCGTCGGCATCTCGCCATTCGCGATCATCGGCGGGATCTGGGCTGTGTTTTTTGGGGCGTGAATTAATAGCTTATTATGAAAAGTATTGCCCGGTCTCTCTTGCTCCCCGACCGGGCGAAGGGTGCAACCGATTTTCTGGGATAAACCCCGCACAGGAACGGAAAACCCCCATTAAACCGTGCAAGCTCATGGTTTCCTTTGCTCACCGTTAGGGAAATTCCTTCGGTTCAGTTCCCATAGAACTTGATCGCGTTCGAACCAAGTGTCCTCTCCGGCCACTTCATCATCATAGAGTCGCTGTTCGTAGTCGATTAGAAATTCCAGAGACCAATCTGCAAACTGGCGTATTGTCATCGTTTTGGTAACTCCGGCCGATAGCCAGTCGCTATCAAATATCCGATCAGCGTGACGTATCCTATGAAGCCCAAAAGCGGCATAAGACTATCAGGAAACTTCATCAGCTCCCAGCCCCATGCCGGCATAAAGACAGCGAGAACAACGGCGATTGCTAATCTCGGTTTCATAGTCTCGTTCTCTCTGATGTGATGGTTAACGCTCAATCCCAAATCGAGTTGTTCAGCGCCATCATGCCACATTTTGTGCATACGGCAGAACCGCCTGTCACCCGCCCTGTTGTCGGCTCGACAATATCGATCCACCCTGCCATTTCGCACGGTCCTTCGTGCTTATCATTGGGAACACAGAAGATCATGGTAACGCCGGCCGGTTTTGGTGATTGTTTCTCGGTCATGTCGGTTCCTTTAACTGCTGATGAACGCAAACAACGCCGTAGGCAAGGCACCCGTACCGGGTATCGTCATCGGTCTCACCGCGCTTGAACGGTTCGGTCTTGCCGTCGATGCATGTCAGCGGGAAGCCTTCCGGAATGCGGTCGTACCATTCACCTGGGAGCAGCCATAGAACCTCGCCCTTGTCGTTTGGTTCGTCCCATGGGCAGCAGCCGATGGCTTTGAGCGTCTCTTTAGAGAGCTTCGACAAGGCGCTGAAATCGTCTAGCGCAGCAACCGGCACGATGCCGTCAATCCGAGTGAATTGCGGCGTGACGATTTCGATCGCTTCGCCCGGATTTGCACCGATCGCTTCACGAAACTGCTCGGCGAAATCCGGGTCGTTGGCGTCGAGCACAACATCACACTTGTCGAGAATATCTTTGTTCATTTGGGTTTCCCTAACTACCTATAAGTGGTGGACCGTGTGGGGCGGCTATTCCCACCTCTCCGCTTGCCGGACCTGACAAAGCCTCTCGGACGGCCCAAACTGTCTCCGCCCTAGGTCCGCATAAGCCGACCGCGTGAGCATTCATACCGCACCCCCAAACTGCTACGAACTAATTTCAGACCGCAGACCAATCTTGTCCAGCGCCCGCTTGATCCGCTGCGCCTCGAAATCTGATTTGCAGTTCCAGCCAAGGTCGCGCTGTCCTAGGCCGCAGCCTGAGAAATCAGAGACCCGGCCGGCGGCATGGGTTGCCGCGTCGTCACGATAGAATGAACCATCAAACGGGTAGCTTGTGCGGACTTCCATCGGTTTTTCCTTTCTTGCCGCTAATGCATTTCGAGCAGAAACCAGCCGTTGCCGTTGCAGGCTTGGCACGGCGTCTCCTCAACGTCCGGGTGGCTGAAGCCGCAACCGGCCTCGTAGACGTGGACCGTGCGAGCGGTATAGCCTTGACCACCGCAGTCCTCGCAGTCGGCCAGGAACTCGGGCGTATGATCCTGTCCGGTGAGGTGGCCCAGCTTCTCGGCGTCAGCCATCAGGGCTTCCATCATTTCCTTGTCCATCTGCCTCTCCTCACGGCCTATTGCCGTTTCCCGCCGCTATACCGGCTTGTGCTTGCGGTCGCGCATCCAGTGGATGGCCTCTTCGATCTTGGTCACGGCAAGCGAATAGCTCCGATGCCGTCCCAGTCCTTCGATGCGTTCGTTGATCCGGTTCAGGTCGATCATGATATCGTCGATCCGGTCGTCCTGATCGGGAGTGAGGCCGTTGTTGAAACCCATGGGCTGATCGTTCATTTCGTCTCTCCTGACATCTGAAGCGCTACGCGGCTCTGCATTAAGCCGAAACAGGGCGTTACCGCG
>JBGQLL010000014.1:0-25966 GCA_041500065.1 Pseudolabrys sp. | reverse complement strand
GAATCCGTCGACTGGAATTTCCTCGGCTCGGGCTGTCGGCTCAATACCGGCCTGCGCGAGCAGCGCAGCGGCATCAATCCCCAGCGTCTTCAGGCTTTGTCGTAACATCTTGCGGCGTTGACCGAAGGCGGCTTCGGTCACCCGTTGCAGTGCTAGCGCGTCGCAAGCAAGGGGTACCTGGCGCGGGGTAAGCCGGACTACCGAGGACGTCACCTTTGGCGGCGGCACGAAAGCCGACCGTGCCACATCGAACAGGATCTTTGCCTCTGTGCGCCAACCGGCCAGTACGGATAAACGCCCGTAAGACTTGCTCCCTGGCGGGGAAACAATGCGTTCAGCGACTTCGCGCTGGAACATCAGCAGCAATGAATCGTACCACGGCGGCCAGGGCTCGACGGTAAGCCAGCCGACCAACAAGGCAGTGGCGATATTGTACGGAAGGTTTGCCACCACACGGGCGCGTTCGGGGCCGAGCTGCTCCCGTGGATCGATGCTCAGCGCATCACCTGAAACGATCTCAAGTCGCCCGGGATAGCGGGCGGAGATCTCTTCAAGGGCGGCGATGGCACGTTGGTCGCGTTCGATAGCGACGACACGGCGGGCCCCGAGTGCCAGCAGGGCGCGGGTGAGCCCGCCGGGCCCGGGTCCGATTTCCACCACGGTGATATTTTCGAGCGGCTCGGCGGCACGCGCAATACGTGCAGTCAGATTGAGATCGAACAGGAAATTTTGGCCGAGGGACTTTTTCGGCGTGAGACCGTGGCGTCGGATGACCTCGCGCAGCGGTGGCAGGTCATCGATCTGGGCCATTACTTTGCGGGCACCAGCGCGACGGTTGCTGCCGACAGGCGGGACGCGAGCGCAACTGCCGCGACCAGGCTCGATGAGTCGGCAATGCCCTTGCCCGCAATATCGAATGCGGTGCCGTGATCCGGCGATGTGCGCACGAACGGCAGACCGAGCGTCACGTTAACCGCATGATCGAACGCAAGTGTCTTAATCGGGATCAATGCCTGGTCGTGATACATGCAAAGCGCAACGTCGTAGGTGGCACGTGCCCGCTCATGAAAAAGGGAATCGGCCGGCAGCGGTCCGACCGCATCGATGCCCTCGGCCTGTAGCCGCTTCACCGCGGGAGCCACGATTGCACCATCCTCTTCGCCAAGTGCACCTTCCTCGCCAGCATGCGGGTTGAGGCCGGCGACCGCGATACGCGGACGTGAAATGCCAAACCGCGCGGTAAGATCGCGCGCCACGATCCGCCCCGTCTCCGCGATCAGATCGGATGTGAGTTGCGTGACTACGTCCTTGAACGGCAAGTGGATTGTCACGGGGACAACCGCAAGCTCGGGGGACCAAAGCATCATCACAGGCCGTGCGGTTTTGCCGGTCATTTCATACAAAAGCCTTGCGAGGAACTCAGTATGACCCGGCTCCGCAAAACCAGAACGATAGAGCACATTCTTCGCGACAGGGCTGGTAACGATGGCAGCGGCGCTGCCCGCCAACACGTCTGTGACTGCACGGCGGATCGAGGCGATCGCGGTCGGTGCGCTTGAAGCGTCAGGCTTGCCGGGGGCCGCTGTGATCGGCATTTCGAGAGACACAATCGGCAGGGCGCGCGTGAAAGTTTCCCCAGCTTGAATCGGCGTCACCGCCCTCACAGGAACCTCAATACCGAGCAGGCGAGCGCGTTGCCTTATAAATTCTGGATCGGCGATAAGATAGAAAACCGGCAGCCTAAGCTCGACGCGCCGCCGCCATAGTTCAATCGCCAAATCGGGGCCTATGCCGGCCGGCTCGCCCAATGTCAGAGCCAGCGGGAGGGCGGCGCGCGCGTTCATTTGTTGTTCTTGTACTCGATCATCGCCGCTTTGCGGATTTCTTCCAGATACTTTTTTGATTCTGACTCAAAGCGTTTGACGAAAAGTTTCTCGCGCACCTCGCGCTTGAGCGGCGACTCGGTCGTGCTTTCTTTCTTTCCGCAGACCGCGAACATCTGTAGACCCTGTGCCGTTGTTTCGGGTGCGGTCAGTCGGCCGACCTGAATGTTGCCGAGCACATCCCGGAGCTGCGGCGAGAGGTCGGATGAGTTTCTAGTAATCGGATCGCGTACCGCGACATCGCGCAATCCGCGTGCCATGGCCAGGCCCTCATTGCAGGAGTCGAACCGGCTGCGCAGATTTTCCGCCACGTTGCGCTTGGCCGAAATCGTAGCCTCGCTCGAGCCGCGCGCGATAACGATCATCACCGGATAAAGTGTATACACATAACCGACCGCCGACGCTGATGCCTCGCCTTCGTTACGTTCCTTGAGCGCACTGGCGATATCGCTGTCGCCGATCTGAAGTGAAGAAGCGTACTTCCCGCGGATCAGCTGCTGCCATGTCAGCTCGGCGCGGATACGTGACTTGATCGTATTCGGAGAAATGCCGGCGCGCTCCAAGACCTGGCTAAATTGAGCTGACGTGATGTGTTGCCGTGTAGCCATGCCCTCGAACGCATTGTCGACCTCGGCGTCTGTGACCTCCAGTCCGAAGACCTTGGCACGCGAGATCTTGAGCCGGTCGTCGATCAGGTCCTGGATAATTTTCTGACGGTCCGGGTTCTGGTGGGTCGAATTGGATTCCAGTTTTGTACGCTGCTGAATATCGTATTCCGTGATCGGCAAGCCGTTGGCTACGACCACCACTTGGGCTCGCGCGGTTGCAGGCGCGGCGAGGGCCAGGGCGACCATGGCGGCGCCTAGCAGCCATTTGCACAATGTTCGGCCTCTCGCGCGCATTCTTTGCACTATGTCCACTGACTTTCGTACCCCGGCGGCGTCTAGGGTGAGGTCGACCGGCCGACGCCTTGGCTTGCCGACGTGCCGCCCAGCGTGCGCAGGGCAATGTTCAGCATGATCGTATGATTGGCAGTGACATTTCCACTATAAGTATAATTTGTAACGTAATTCAGACCCAGAATGAGGCAGTCGTCGACATAACCCAATCCGACGCGGGTCTGGTCGAACTTTCCGGCATTGATGTCGTAGCGTGCGCCACCCAGAACAACCCAATTGGCGTCGAGTTTGACCTGCCCGGTTCCCAATATTCCTTCCTGGCGGTCAAGGATGCCCAACAGCGGCTGTGCGGCATAGTCGCCGTAAAGAATGCTGCCACTCCACCGGTCGAAGTTCGCCTTGGCTTCCAGTTCGATCCGTTGAGGCGTGAAGTTGTCGTTATTGAAGCGGAAGCGCGACGTGAACGCGTAGATATTGTTTGGTTGATAAGACAGCCGCGCGACATAGTCGGAATTTGTTGTGTCGAGTCCGCTGTTGAGACCAGTATTGGTGGTGCCACCGTTGGCAAACGAGTTTTGTCCGAACATGTTGTAAGACTGACCGAACAGCGCGTTCACCGAACCAGCTTGGTTGAACTGTGCCGTGTATTGCATGCCGTAGTTGGCCCGACCGCCGCCTTCAACGCGGTCCCAGCCGGAGTATTTATCGACTCGGAACAGATTGCTGTCATCAAACATCAGGCTCTGTGCATCTTCGGTCGGCCAACGTCCGATCTGTTGTTCGTTGGGTCGGACGATCACCTGGGCAATCGGTTCTACCGTCTGCGTGCCCCAGGACTGAATGTTGATGAACGGATACCGATACTCCAAACCTATGGTCGGCATGGCGCGCACCAGGTTGGTATCACCGGTGTTGATGAAATTGGATACGCCAGGATCATTATTGATCTGCAGCGCACCAGCGTCGACGCGCACCGAAGCAAAGGGTGTGAATACTTGGCCGAAGCCGTCGGTGATGCTGCGCCGCCATTGTGCTTCGGCCGAGAAACGGCTGAAGGTTCCTGGAACGCCGCGCAGCAGGCAGTTGGCGGTTGTCTTTATCGCGGGATTGGCGGTTTGCGTGCACGTGCCGTTATTGAGCGCGCTCTGAGTGATCGGATCGAAGTCGGCTTGGTTGCGCGTCAGGCTGGTGAAGTTGAGTCGATAGCCGAGTTCGCCGCCGAGAATCGGACGATCGAAAACATAGTTATAATCAATCACCGGATGAATGACCGGAATCTGGCTTTGCGTGTCCGATTCAGAGAATCCGAGGTAATAGATGGCGCGCGCGTCGAAATAGCTGCGATTGCCCTTGCCCTCAAGATATAGCTGTGAAACCGCCGCGTCGTTCAACCCGGTCGGGTTCTGAATCGGGTTAAAGGCGTTCGCGTAATATCGCGAAAGACGCGGGTTGTAATCCTGCAGGAATGTGCGGTCGGACAACAACGTGCCGTCCCAACCAAACACCCATTTGTTGTTGAGCGCGAAGAGACCCGAACTTTCCACGCTACCTCGCCAATCGCGGTAGCCGGGCGTCGTGGTGCCGTCGCTGCGAATGAAGTAATCCTTGTCGAGCTGGTAGATACCGGCAGCGCGGATCGAGTATGCACCATTCATCAGCCGCTGGCGGAATTCACCCTGCAGCAGCGGCCCCTGCTTGGTGGTGATCATCGGCGCGAAGGTGGCGTCGTAGTCGGGCGCGAGTGCCCAGTAGTAGGGCACCTCGATCGCGGCGCCATAGACTGTACTCGATGAAAGGGTCGGTACGAGGAAGCCGGTCTTGCGCTTGACGGTCGGATCGGGCGCAGAGAAGAACGGCATCCATGCAATGGGCCGGCCGAAGAATTCAAGGCGCGCGTCCTCGAAATACATCATCTTCTCGCCCTGGTCGTGAATGATGCGGGCGGCCTTCACCTGCCACAGCGGGGGCTTCTTGGGGTCGTCCTTGCAGGGAAGACAAGCTGTGTAGACGCCATTGTGAAAGACGGTGTAGTTGCCGCTTGTTCGTTCGGCGCGTGTCGCGGCCATACGAGTCTGATCGGGCGCATCGAGTCGCAGTGAATCGACGAAGCCGTCGCGGTAGTCGTCCGACAGGTCCATGATCTCGCCATATGTGACCTTGCCGTCCTGTTCAGTGAGCCGGACATTGCCTTCGGCGTGCAGACGCTTTGTCTTCTGATCGTAGACGACCCGGTTGGCCTCGAGCGTGGAGTCGCCGTAGTAGATTTGCACGCTGCCCACGGCGGCGACGCGGTAGTTGGCATAGTCGTAGTCGATCTCGTGCGCTTGAACGAGCATCTGCTTTTGCCCGGACTTTTCGCGCTCGAGGGCAATCTTCGATTTTTTTGCTGGGGGTGGGCGCTGCGGGAACTGCAGTTCCTGGGCTGGCGCAGGGGCGGACGAAATCAGCCCCCCGCACGCCAACAGGCCGAGGACCGCAACAAGTGTTGCTACGCCACGGCAACGCAGCCGCGGCGCTGATGGACGAGCGCGAACTAGCCCCGCCATCACCCGTCCTCCTGATACAACAACGCAATAAACCCCGTCACGCCGCCGACGAGCGCAGGCAGCCAAGCTGCTGCCACTGGGTGCATCAGCTCAGCCTTGCTCAAATCCTCGGTTACTTTCGATAGAACGTAAAGCAGAAACCCGGCCGCCACGCCACTCAAAACCATCTTTTGGACCCCGCCAAAGCGGAAGAACCGTAGACTAACCGCGGCGGCAAGGAGAACCATGGCGGCCAGCAAAAACGGTCGCGCCAGAAGCTTCTGCAATTGCAATCTATAGCCTGCCGCAACTAGACCGGCGTGCTCCGCGATCGTGATATACTGAGGAAGTTCCCAGAACGGCACAGTCTCGGGGGTGGCAAAGCTTTCGCGTACTTGCTCAGGCGTGAGGCTAGTCTTGAGGCGATATTCGGCTTGCATGGCAGGCAATACGCCCAAGGCGTAAATGCGGGCATCGCGCAATAACCAGGTCCCGGGTTCCAACACCGCCGCGCGGGCCTCGATGCGCTGTTTGAACCGGCCATCGAGATCGAAATCGAATACCGAGACGCCGTTGAGGTTGATGCCCTGATCGCGGCTGCTGACGGCATTGATGATGGTCTGGCCGTCGTTGGTGCGCTGGCTTACCCAGAAGGTGCTGCGTTGCCTGGCCGTATTTTGTCCAAAGAGCTCCGCTTCAAAACGTTTTGAACGCTCCTGAAGGACCGCCGAAACCGGATTGTAGACGGTCGTCGCGACGACACCGAACAGGAACGCCACGGCAAGTGCCGGCGAAACGAATTGCCAGGCCGACAAACCGGCGGATCTGGCGATCACCAGCTCCAGGCGCCGCGACAGATTGAGGAAACACGACATCGCGCCGATCAATACGCAGAACGGCAGAATGCGCTCGACCACTTGCGGCACGCGATAGAGAGAGGTTTTTGCAACCAGCACCGCTGACACATTCGGAATATCGCCGGCCCGGCGCATCATTTCGATGTAGTCAATCAGCATCACCAGAACGAATATCCCCGCGAACACCACCAAAACCGCGCTCAGGAACCGCAGTCCGAAATATCGCGCTAATGTTCCAATAAAGATCGGCATGATGTCACATCAGGGCGCGGCGAAACGCTGGCTGAAGCGCTCGGTTAGCGCTGCGAGCCAGTCGATGATGAAAGCAGGCGGTTCCAAAATCAGACCGCGGCGAATGACGTAGAATCCGAGACCGAATGCGGTTGCCAGCGCCAGATATTGCAGCGACAACATCCAGGGAGCGGCTGCACCGAATACGGTGGAAGCAAAGCCGATCAGGCGCAGCAGGGCGACACCGCCGATGGCGCCAAGCATCGACAGCGTCCGGCTTTGCCGAGTCGTGCGTGGCGCGCCGAGATACGCGTAGGCGATCACCACGAAGGCAAGCGGATAGAATGGCGCCACTAGCCGGTCGTGCAACTCAGCGCGGAACTGGTCGGGCTGTTCGACGTAGAACGGATCCTTGGGATCGGGGAACAGCAGCTGCCAAAGATAACGCTCACGGATCGAATATTTTACTGCTTGCGCGCCGCCCGCAAACTGAGAGAGATCGAACGCATAGCGATCGAAGACCACCATGGCGGGGTCACGCTGGTTGGTCTCGTGCCGCTGCACGATTCCCTTTTGCAAAACCAGGTAGGTGCCGCTGCTGTTATCGAGCAGCTCGCCAATCTCAGAAAGCACAGTAATGCGTTCGTTTGCACTGCGGCGGTCATCAAGGAAAATTCCGGCAAGCTGCCCATTTGGGCGCCGTTCGCGAATATGAATGGTGACGCCGCTTTCGATCGCCGTGAAGCGGCCAGGCTGAACGATGTTGCTCACCACATTCGCGCGCACCTCGGTCAGCCAGTCGCGGAGCATCCGCAAGCCCTTGGGCGCAAAATAGGCGCTGATGGCAGCGACCAGCACCGACACCACGATTGCTGCAGCCATGAAGGCGCGAAACAAAATCCACGGCGACATGCCAGCCGCATTCATGACTATGATTTCGGAATCGTTGGACATCTTGTTGAGCACATGCGCGACCGCGATCAGCAGAGCGATCGGCGCGATCACCAGGATGAGCAGCGGTATGATCAGGCCAGTGATGCCAATGAAGACCAAAATGGTCTGGCCCTGATTCGTCATGATGTCGATGTCACGCAGCGCCTGCGTGACCCAGATCACGGCGGTCAGACTGACCAACACGATCAGGAACGCACCCAAGGTGGTGCGAAAAATATATCGGCTGATCGACCCCATCCGCCGCTTCGTCCCCTGAGCCGGCACAAACCAGACTCCGCGCACGGCTCCCCGCCGGACGCGAAGCGTTCAGCTTAAAACTCTACCCCCGTCAGACTTACCTTGATCGCTCGACAAAATGGCCGGGCAAAGGCAAAGCCGTTGAACATGCACAACAAAATGTAAATGTGACGGCGGCCCGGAAACCGGCTACAGCCCCTCGATAGGCATAGGGATACCTCCTTATCGGGCCCATTTGCAGGGTAAATCCCTTGTTATCTTTGGAAAAAGGGCCGGAATCCGCCCTGTTGGGGCTTTGCAGAGGCATTGCGGGCGGGCCATATGGGCCCGAGCCATCGGGCTACCGGTTGGCACAAGAAGGATCCTCCGTCGATGACCGATGCCCTCAAGCTTGGCTTTGGCCCGTTCACCGCCTCCGCCAAGGGCGTTCTCGTGGTGTTCTGTGACGAGGGGCTGGGATTCGGCCCCGCCACCCGCAGGGCCTTGGGGTCGGCGGTCGAGGTGGTGGGGCGGGCGGCAAAGACTGAGCGTTTTACCGGCAAGAAAAACGCGACGTTGGAGCTGGTGGTCCCCGAGGGACTCAAGGCTGCGCGGCTCGTTGTGATCGGTCTTGGCAAGACCGCCGATCTCAAGCCCAAGGATTTCCTCAAGCTCGGTGGTCTCGCCATGGGCAAGCTTCCGAACTCCGCCAGTGACGCCACTGTGCTCGCCGAAATGCCGGGCGGCGCCATGAAATCCGATCAGGCTGCCGATCTCGCTCAGGGCCTACGTCTGCGCGCCTACGCATTCGACCGGTACAAAACCAAGCGCAAGGACGACGAGAAACCGCCCGCGACGCGCAACGTGACGGTCGCAGTCGGCGACGTCGCGGGCGCGCGGAAAGTCTACGAACCGCGCTCAGCGATTTCTGATGGAGTGCTCCTTGCGCGCGATCTTGTGAACGAACCCGCCAACGTCCTTTATCCGGAGGAGTTCGCGCGCCGCGCCGGTGCGCTGAAGAAACTCCGCGTCGCAGTCGAAGTCCTCGATCTCAAGGCGATGAAGAAACTCGGGATGGACGCGCTGCTTGGCGTCGGCCAGGGTTCGACGCGAGAAAGTCGCGTCGTGATTATGCGGTGGAATGGCGGAAAGGCGGGCGAGGCGCCCGTTGCCTTCATTGGTAAAGGCGTGTGTTTCGACACCGGCGGTATTTCCATCAAGCCTGCCGCGAGCATGGAAGACATGAAGGGCGATATGGCCGGCGCCGCTTGTGTGGTTGGGCTGATGCACGCGCTCGCCGCCCGTAAAGCACGCGTGAACGCCATAGGCGTAATCGGTCTCGTCGAGAACATGCCGGATGGGAATGCGCAGCGGCCGGGTGACATCGTCAAGTCAATGTCCGGACAGACAATTGAGATCATCAATACCGATGCGGAAGGCCGCCTCGTGCTCGCCGACGTCATCTGGTATACGGCGCAGCGTTTCAAACCGAAATTCATGGTGGATCTGGCCACGCTCACAGGGGCCATCATCGTCGCGCTTGGTCAGGAATACGCCGGCATGTTTTCGAACAATGACCAACTCGCGGAGCGGCTGACCAAGGCCGGTTTGGAAACCGGCGAGTTGGTTTGGCGCATGCCGCTCGCACCCGAATACGACAAGATGATCGATTCCAAGTTTGCCGACATGAAAAACACCGGCGGTAGCCGGTGGGGCGGAGCAATCACCGCTGCCCAATTCATCAAGCGGTTTGTTGATGACAAGACACCTTGGGCGCATCTCGATATTGCAGGCACCGGATTTGACTCACGTCAGACCGACATCAACAAGAGCTGGGGGTCGGGGTGGGGCGTTCGCCTGCTCGATCGGCTGGTGGCGGATTACTACGAGAAGTAAAGCGATGACCGAGATCCTCTTCTACCACCTGCAGGGCCAGAAACTGGAAGGCGTATTGCCGGCGCTCCTGGAAAAATCGCTCGAGCGCGGTTGGAAGGTGGTCGTGCAGGGATCGTCCGAGGAGCGCATCGAGGCTCTCGATGCACATTTGTGGACCTACCGGGATGACGGCTTTCTGCCGCATGGCACCTGGCGCGAGCCTGAGGCGGCTCAGCAGCCGGTCCTGTTCACGCTTACTGAAGGCAATCCCAACGGGGCTACCGTGCGTTTCCTGATCGATGGTGCGCCGATGCCTGTCGATCCTCAGAGTTATCGGCGCATAGTGCTTTTGTTCGACGGCGATGACGACGAAGCGGTGACGGCCGCGCGCGCGCACTGGTCGGCGGTCAAAGAGAAGGGACTCGAAGCGACCTATTGGCAGGCGGACGAGCAGGGACGGTGGGCGAAAAAGACTTAAACGCGCCGTGTTGGCAGGGAGTCGGCCATTGGGCCACAGGCCAATGACCGATATGGGGGGTACCCCTCTGGACGACCGACACTTGCCGCCCGCCACGTTGATGACGCAAAATACGTTTTAAGGGACAAGCAGAAAATCAGCCGGGGATCAGCCGTTTTGTCGCGCCATCTTGCATATTTGAGGATCGCGCTGTCCTGCGCGGCGGCACTCGCCGTCGCCGGCTGCAAGAACACGGCGGGGGTGTTCGAAGATCAGAATGAGGGCGGATGGTTTGCCAAGCCCGTATTCAGCAAGCCCGATTGGGCGATGGCCTCGAACACCGGCGCAAACCTCGGTCCGAAAGGACCTGTCGGCCCCGATGACATGGTGAGCGCTGATGGTCTCTGTGCAGCGCCAGCCGCGGCTCCCACACAAGCGGCGGAAGCATCTCCAACGGCACCTCAATCGCAGCCGTCTGCGGATCGCCCGGTCGGCTCGGTCGCCGGCGATCTTGCTGGCGCGCAGATGCCGCCTGGCACCGCCGCACCTGCGACCCCCAATTCCGGCTTGCAAAGGTTGGAGCCGGCTTCTGGACCACCGCCAGTGGCAGGCGGCATCGCTCTTGGCATGACCGAATGTCAGGCCGTCCAGCGCGCAGGCACGCCGAGCAACGTCGCCATCAGCGGCGGCGAGAAGGGTGAGCGCAAGGTCGTGCTGACTTTCCTGAGCGGGCCGTGGCCTGGGATTTACACTTTCACCGCTGGCCGTCTCAATGTTGCTGAGCGCGCGCCCGAGCAGCCGAAACCGGTGGCGCCAAAGAAGACGCCGAAGAAAAAACCGCCGCCGAAGACGGCTACCCACGAAATCGAGCGCAGTTACGTTCAGTAGGATCAGCCAAGTTTGCGCAGGGCTCCGTCACCGGTTTCGCGCTGATAAATGATCAGATCGAAACTCGGCGTACGATCATTGCCGATGATGGCGCTCAATAGGGCGTGCGCTTGTCCTCGATGGTGAGTTTGGTGATTGAAAAAATGGTCGAGCGCCGGGGCAAGTACCTGTTCGATATCCTGCGGATTGACGACGGTGCGGTAGCGGATCGTCTTGGCGAGATCGTCGTCGTTCAAGGTGCCGATATACTGATGGATACGTCCATCTTCAGCGCGCCGGGCCGCGCGCAATTGCCCGAAATCATCATAAAGGATCGCATTGAGGCTCGGCGGGACTTCGCCTTGTCCGGTGAAGCGCCGCATCCAGATGCGGTCTCCGACCAAAAGATGGTTGAGGGTGCCGTGCAACGATCCGAAGAAGGCGCCGCGATTGGCGCGATAGTCAGCCTCCGTGACCTGAGTGGCGGCGTCATAGAGGCGCTCGTTGCACCAGGCATTGTAGCCGGCAAACATCCGATAGCGGGCCAGCATGCTGCGCTCCTGCGGTTAGACCCGGACCCCTCACAGCGACCGAACTTGCCGCCTGACAGTCCCATCGGTATAAGCCGCGCGGCCCGACTTCTCCAATGAAACTCCGTAAACTCTCCGATCAGTATCAGTGAAGGAAGATCCGATGGCGATCGAGCGCACATTTTCGATCCTCAAACCCGACGCGACCGGGCGTAATCTGACGGGCGCCATCAACGCCATTATCGAGAAAGCGGGTCTGCGCATAGTCGCGCAAAAGCGCGTGCATATATCCCGCGAGCAGGCGGAAAAATTCTACGCCGTGCACCGCGAGCGCCCGTTCTTCCGCGAACTCGTCGATTTCATGATATCCGGGCCCGTCGTCGTTCAGGTGCTGGAAGGCGACAATGCGATCGCGAAATATCGCGAGGTCATGGGCGCGACCGACCCGGCCAAGGCTGCCGCCGGGACCATCCGCAAGACGCACGCAAAATCGATCGGCGAAAATTCGGTGCATGGATCGGATGCGCCTGAGACGGCTGTGCGGGAAATAGCGCAGTTCTTCGCGGAGAACGAGATCGTCGGCTAGGGTGGCATTGCGCCGCGGTTTTGGTACTGGTACCTCCCTTATGATCTTGTAGACTGACAGCGAACCTATAAAACACGCCTCCGCCGGTTGGCGGTGAAGTTCGACGACCGAACTCGAGGGAACGAACTGTGGACGCTTTGGTATCCGAAATGATGCGCCCGGCATTCTGGTTGGCCGCGCTGCAAATCATGGGAATCAATATTCTGCTATCCGGCGACAATGCGGTCGTCATTGCGCTTGCCGTCCGTGCGCTTCCGCCTAGGGAGCGGTTTTGGGGCATGGTTCTTGGTGCTGGCGCGGCGGCAGTCTTGCTGATCGTGTTTACCGGCATTGTCGCGACTTTGATGAAGTTGCCATACCTCAAACTTGCCGGCGGGCTTGCGCTGTTCTGGGTCGCCATCAAGCTCGTGTCACCGCAGGCACACGACAGCGAAGACACGCCCGAAGCGGTCGAGGATTTGTGGCGCGCGGTTCGGGTTGTGGTCGTGGCCAATATCGTGATGAGCCTCGACAATGTGATTGCGGTCGCTGCGGCCGCGAAAGGCAACTACGTATTGCTCGGGCTCGGCCTCGCGGTCAGCATCCCGGTCGTCATTGCGGGCAGTGCTTTGTTCCTGGCTATCATCGAGCGCTTCCCGATCGTGGTGTGGGGCGGCGGGGCTTTGCTTGGCTGGATTGCGGGCGGCTTGTTGCCGGAAGATCCCATCATTGCCGAACATTTTTCGGAAGCGACTGCCGAGACACTGGAAGTGGTCTGCGGGATTGCCGGCGCCATCATCGTCGTCCTGGTTGGCTTGTATCTGGTAAAATCAAGGCGCGTGCAGGAAGAGGCAGCGTAGGCGGCCTAATCAAGCCGAGAAGGCACGGGCACGATGAACAAAACGGTGCGAGGCGTCGGGTCGGCGGTTCGCATCGGGGCAACCGCTTGCCCGCATGATTGCCCATCGACCTGCGCGCTGGAGGTCGAGCTTCTCGATGAGCGCACCATCGGACGTGTGCACGGCGCCAAAGACAACGACTACACCGCGGGTGTGATCTGCGCCAAGGTCGCGCGTTATGCAGAGCGCGAGCATCACGCGCAGCGTCTGCTGCACCCTTTGCGGCGCAAGGGCGCAAAAGGCTCCGGCGAATTCGAGCGCATTTCGTGGGACGACGCGCTCGATCTGGTGGCTGAAAAATTCCTTCTGGCCGAGCGAAGCCACGGCGCCGAAAGCGTCTGGCCCTACTATTACGCCGGCACCATGGGGCTGGTCATGCGCGACGGCATCAACCGCTTGCGCCACGTGAAGAAATATTCCGGCTTCCATTCCACCATCTGCGTCAACCCCGCTTATGCCGGCTTTGCTGCTGGTGTTGGGCGCATAGCCGGTGTCGACCCGCGCGAAATGGCGAAATCCGACCTCATCGTGATCTGGGGCACCAATGCGGTGAACACGCAGGTCAATGTCATGACCCACGCCGTGCGCGCGCGTAAAGAGCGCGGCGCCAAGATAGCGGCAGTCGATATCTACATGAACGACACAATGGAACACGCCGATTTGCCGGTGCTCGTGAAGCCCGGGACCGATGGCGCGCTCGCCTGCGCGGTGATGCATTGTCTTTTCCGCGACGGCAAGGCCGATTGGGATTATCTGGAAAAGTACACCGATGCCCCACGTGAACTCGAGGCGCACCTGCGCATGCGCGATCCGGCCTGGGCCGCGGCCATTACGGGAGCGCCGGTCGAGACGATCGAAGAATTCGCACGACTGATCGGCGGCCACAAACGCTCATTCTTCCGTCTCGGCTACGGCTTTTCGCGTTCGCGCAACGGCGCAGCCAACATGCACGCGGCAAGTTGCATTCCGGCGGTGACGGGCGCCTGGCAGTATGAAGGTGGTGGTGCGTTTCATATCAGTGCGGACATATACCAACTCAACAAGACGTTGATCGAAGGGCTCGATGTTTGGGATCGTTCAGTGCGTATGCTCGATCAATCGCGCATCGGCGCGATTTTGACCGGCGAGCGAGAAGTATTGCACGGCGGCGGCCCCGTACGCGCGCTCATCATTCAGAACACCAATCCGGTGTCGGTTGCACCTGACCAAAACAAGGTCAAAGAGGGTTTCGCGCGGGATGATCTGTTCGTCTGCGTGCACGAGCAATTCATGACAGAGACGGCGCTGATGGCGGATGTGGTGCTACCGGCAACCACTTTCCTGGAGCACGACGATATCTATCGTGGCGGCGGCCACCAGTATCTCATCCTGGGACCCAAGCTGGTGGAGCCACCGGGCGAATGCCGCAACAATCATGAGGTCATCTGTGGACTGGCCGAACGCGTCGGCGCCGGGCACCGTGGTTTCGAGATGAGCCCACGCGAACTCATCGACCAGATGCTGCAGGTCTCGAAACGGGGCACGCTCGCCGAGCTGGAGGCCAACCGCTGGCTCGATTGCCAGCCTTCATTCCGGCAGTCGCATTATCTGGACGGGTTTCCCTGGCCCGACCGGAAGTTCCGGTTCAAACCGGATTGGGAAAATGTTCCATTCCGCAGCCCTTACAAGAGCGGACCAGTTGCGGACATGCCGAAGCTACCGGATCACTGGACTGCCATCGAGCGGCCGGACGGCGAGCATCCATTCCGGCTCGCGACGTCCCCGGCGCGTGGCTTTCTTAATTCGACATTCAACGAAACCCCGACGTCACTCGCGCAGGAGCAACGGCCAACTGTCATGATCCATCCCGATGACGCGCGCGCTTGCGGGATCGGGCAGGGAGACTTTGTCGTGCTTGGAAACAAGCGCGGAGAGGTGCGCCTGCACGCAAAGCTTTTCACCGGCGTGCGCCGCGGGGTGCTGATTGCGGAGTCAATCTGGCCGAATTCGGCCTATGCCGACGGGTGTGGCATCAACACGGTCACCGGTGCCGACCCGATTGCTCCCTATGGTGGCGCCGCCTTCCATGACAACAGGGTCTGGATACGAAAAGCGCGCGCGGATTGATACCGCGCGCGCCTGCCATATGAACCCTAGAGCTCTTTGCCGATCATGCGATCGGCGGAGTAAGGACCGCCGCCGCGTATAGCGATCGCGAACAGTACGACCCCGATGAGCAGAACGTATTCGTATCCACCGCCGCCAGCTGCGTAACCTTTCGGAAGGTGCACAAACAGCAAGGCGATGGCCATTTCAATTGCGAGTGCGGCCGCGAAGAATCGCGTGAACAGGCCGATAATGAGACAGACGCCGCCAACCGTTTCCAGAATTATGGCAGCGTAAGCAAACGCCAGCGACGGCTCGAGGCCGTTCTTCGCCATACTGGTTGCGACCGCAGCGGCTCCGATTTTGAATTTTCCCGAAACGTGCATCAAAAACATGATGCCGACGACCACGCGGACTATCGTGCCTGCGATGTCCCGCCAGGACGTATAGAAATCCGCAAGGCCGGGATAGATTAGTTTCGTCTCTCGATCGCTCATGGCGTCTCCCCTTTGTTCCGGCGCCGCTCACTGGCGGCGCTCGCCCGTGCACAGACAACTATAACACCTCACGATGCAGAGTATTCAATGGCCTGTGCGTTGCAACGTAGGATAGTTCAGGTGGGATCGGGCACGAGACTTTCGGTATCGGGCACCGGAACACCATC
Organism: Pseudolabrys sp.; assembly: GCA_041500065.1. Classification (GTDB taxonomy): domain Bacteria; phylum Pseudomonadota; class Alphaproteobacteria; order Rhizobiales; family Xanthobacteraceae; genus Pseudolabrys. The sequence continues at coordinate 10,459 of JBGQLL010000014.1, read as the reverse complement.
GATCAAGCAGCGGCCGTCAACAACCCGCACGCGGCCTTCCGCCACAAGCTTGAGCGCCAAAGGATAGATGCGGTGCTCGGTCTTGAGCACTCGCGCCGCGAGGGCTTCCTCGCTGTCGCCGGAGTGCACGGCGACGGCGCCCTGCGCGATGATCGGCCCGGAATCCATTTCCGGCACTACGAAATGCACCGTAGCCCCATGACGTTTCGCGCCGGATTCAAGCGCACGCTTGTGGGTATCGAGGCCCTTGAAGGCCGGCAGCAGGGCAGGGTGGATGTTGAGTATGCGCCATTGCCATTTCTTGACGAAATCGGCGGTGAGCAGGCGCATGAAACCGGCCAGGCAGACGAGATCGATGCGGTGTCTTTCGAGTGTCGCTTGCACCGCGTGTTCGAACCCGGCGCGATCCTTGCCGAATCCGGTGTGATCAACGGCCTCCGTGGCAATGCCTGCAGCGCGCGCAACCAAAAGGCCGCCGGCGTCCGGTCGGTTGGAAACGACAAGCACGATTTCAGCGGGATAACTTTTGTCTTTCGCAGCCTCGATGAGCGCAGCCATATTGGAGCCGCGGCCTGAGATGAGCACGGCAACGCGCTTGCGACTCATAGTTCACCCGAGATCGAGTTTGCCGTCATAAACGACACGCGCGTCGCCGGCCGCCTTACATATATTGCCAAGTGTCACGACCGTCTCGCCAGCGCGCGCAAGCGCTTTGGCAACAGCGTCTGCTTCCTTGGGTGATGCGATCGCGATCATTCCGATACCGCAATTGAAAGTTCGCAGCATTTCATTTTGTGCGATGTGACCTTCGCTTGCGAGCCAACGAAACACGGACGGAACCCGCACACGTGTGAGATCGATACGCGCGGCGAGCCCGTTGCGCAGGACCCTCGGGATGTTGTCGGGAAATCCGCCACCTGTGATATGCGCCAGGCCTTTCACCGCCTTGGTCTCGCGTATCGCACTAAGGCACGCCTTCACATAAATGCGGGTCGGTGTGAGGATCGCTTCGCCAAGGCTTTGCTTGGGTGCAAACGGTGCCGACGCTGTCCACGGCAGTCCGGTTTTTTCGACGACCTTGCGCACGAGTGAGTATCCATTGGAGTGCACGCCGGATGACTCAAGCCCGATGATGGCGTCGCCTTCGGCAATATCGGCGCGCGGGAGCAAAGCGTCGCGCTCTACAGCCCCGACTGCGAAGCCGGCGAGGTCGTAATCGTCGCCGTGATACACACCCGGCATTTCGGCGGTTTCGCCGCCGATCAGCGCGCAGCCGGCTTCGCGGCAGCCGATGCTAATGCCTGCCACCACGGCAGCGCCGATCTCCGGCTCCAGCTTTCCGCAGGCGTAGTAGTCGAGGAAGAAGAGGGGTTCTGCACCTTGCACCACCAGGTCGTTCACGCTCATCGCGACCAGATCGATGCCGATGGTGTCGTGACGGCCGGTTTCAACCGCAACCTTGAGCTTGGTGCCGACGCCGTCGGTGGCCGCAACGAGCACCGGGTCGCGGTAGCCGACCCGCTTGAGGTCGAACACGCCGCCGAACCCCCCAATTTCGGCATCCGCACCGGGCCGGGCGGTGGCGCGAACCAGCGGCTTGATCAGCTCCACCATCCGGTTGCCGGCGTCGATATCGACACCAGCCTGCGCGTAAGTGAGACCGCGCGGTTTATCTGCCATTATAGGTCCTCGTCCGCGCCGGGTCGTACGTTGGAATCGCAAGTCGCGCAATGGTCCAAGCACCGTTATACTCCGCCGATGAAAGTGGCGTGTTTCCGGCGGTTGGGACCGGGCCGCAGCCACGAGCCGGGATTGCCTTGAGTATTCCAAATCTCATTACGCTGGGACGCATTCTGCTTGTGCCGGTCGTGGTTTGGGCGATCGCATCCGGCGAGCAATATATCTGGATCGCCTTCGTGCTGTTCCTGGCCGCCGGCGTAAGCGATGCGGTCGACGGCTATCTCGCCAAGCGTTTCGAAATGACCACCATCCTTGGCGCCTATCTCGACCCGCTTGCCGACAAGGCGCTGATCGTGTCGATCTATCTCACCCTCGGTATTAAAGGATTGATTCCCGGCTGGCTGGTCATCCTGGTGGTGTCGCGGGACATCATGATTGTTGGTGCGGTGATGCTGTCTTGGCTGGTCGGCATACCGATCAAGGTCAAACCACTGCTTGTGTCGAAGCTCAACACCGTAGCGCAGATCGTGTTTGCCTGCGTGGTGCTCGGTACAGTCGGGTTCGGCTACGCGTTGCCGACGCTTACGTGGGTGCTCATGGGGCTGGTCGCAGCGTTGACGTTATTGTCTGTCGCCGCCTATGTGGCGGAGTGGGTTCGCCACATAAATTCTTCGGCTGCGAAACCGTGAGCCGGCGACCCGCATCGCGTCCGCATCGCGGCACCGCCATGGAGAGCGGCGTCTTCCAGCGCCAGCTCATCTTCTGGCTGGCGGCCTTGGTATTATTTGTGTTGGCGTTGTGGCTGCTCAGCGACATTCTGCTGCCGTTTGTTGCGGGGCTTGCGATCGCGTATTTGCTCACACCTCTCACCGATCGTCTTGAGCGCCTCGGCGTCAATCGGCTGGCGGCCGCACTGTTGATCATCACTGTGGTGGTGCTGGCTCTGATCTATCTCATTCTCCTGGTGGCACCGTTTCTTGGCGGTCAACTATCGTTATTCATCGAGAGTGTTCCCGGTTACGTAGCAAAATTGCAGGCGTTGTTAAGCGATCCGAAGCTGCCTTGGGTTCAGAAGTTGTTAGGTGCGGGCTTCAGTGCCGACAAATCGATGGGCGATCTGATGACCCAAGGCGTCGGCTGGCTGACCGCGTTTCTGCATTCACTATGGTCGGGTGGCCGCGCCCTGGTATCCGTGTTCTCGCTTGTCGTGGTAACGCCGGTTGTCGCTTTCTATCTGATCTACGACTGGCACCGGATGATACGTACCGTCGACGGCTGGATCCCGGTTCAGCAGCGTGACACGGTGCGCGCTCTTGCCCGCGAGATTGACGCGGCGATTTCCGGCTTCCTGCGAGGACAAACCGGGGTATGTCTGATCCTCGGCTCGTTCTATGCACTGGCGCTGACGCTGACCGGCCTCAATTTCGGTTTGCTGATCGGCCTGATTTCCGGCCTCATCACTTTTGTCCCTTACGTTGGCTCGATGACGGGCCTCATACTTTCGCTGGGCGTGGCGGTCGCGCAGTTCTGGCCAGCTTATGGATCGATCCTGATGGTGCTCGGCATTTTCCTGGTCGGTCAGTTTCTGGAAGGCTATGTGCTGTCGCCAAAGCTTGTCGGCGAGAGTGTCGGGCTGCATCCCGTCTGGCTGATCTTCGCGTTGCTTGCCTTCGGTTATCTGTTCGGCTTCGTCGGGCTTTTGGTTGCCGTGCCGCTTGCCGCCACGATCGGCGTTCTGGTGCGCTTCGCATTGCGCCAATACCTTGAAAGTTCGTTCTACACCGGTGAGAACTCGGATTGACGGCATGAGCGGTTCGTTAGCCCCGCGACAGCTCGCGCTTGCGCTTGATCATTCCGTCAGCTTTGCACGAGTGGATTTTCTCAGCGGCCCGTCCAACATTGCGGCCTTCACATTGATTGAACGCTGGCCGGACTGGCCCGATCGAATTGTCGCACTCGTCGGCCCCGAAGGCTCAGGGAAAAGTCATCTTGCCGCGATCTGGGCGGAGTCGGCAGGCGCACGCGTCCTGTCAGCGAGGTTGCTATCCGTCGCCGATGTACCTTCAGCGCTCGCGACGGGTGCACTCGTCGTCGAAGATCTGGAAGCAAGCGACCTCGACGAACAGGCTCTGTTTCATCTCATCAATCTTGCGCGCGAAGAGGGCGCCCATGTGCTTTTCACAGGGCGTTCGGCGGTGGCAGGTTTTCCCGTCACAATCCGCGATCTTGCATCACGATTGCGGGCAGTGCCGGCGGTCACGCTCACGCCACCGGACGATGCGCTCTTACGATCCCTTCTGGTCAAGCTGGCCGCAGATCGCCAGCTGGCGCTGGACGAGCCTCTCATAAATTATCTCGTCAATCGCATCGAGCGCTCATTCGCGGCTGCTCGCGCCGCTGTCCAAAAACTCGACGATGAGGCAATGCGCCAGCAGCGCCCTGTCACGCGGGCGCTTGCGATTGAGCTGTTTCGCACTCCTTAACGCAGTCGTGTCACACTTGACGAAATGGGCCGCGCGGCGCGAACTGTCATCCAGCGGCCACTATTTTCGGTTACGGCTCTTGATCTTCAGGTTATTTTCAAATGGCAGATCGCGCACAAGCCGCTGTTTTGGCTCATGAAATCGATGCGGAAGCCGACCGGGTCGATGTTGCGCCGGCGCCTGCTCCAACGCTGAGATCAAGCCCGGAACGGTTCATCAACCGTGAGCTGTCGTGGCTTCATTTCAATCGGCGAGTCCTCGAAGAGGCGGCCAACGAGCATCATCCGTTGCTCGAACGTGTGCGATTTCTGTCTATTTCCGCCAACAATCTTGACGAATTTTTCATGGTGCGCGTCGCCGGTCTCAAGGGCCAGCTGCGGCAGGGCATTCTGACGAAGAGTCCGGATGGGCTGACCCCATCCGAGCAGCTGACCCGAATTGGAGAAGCGGTCTCGCAGCTCGCGACCGATCAGCAGAAGCGCTGGCAGGAAATACGACCAGCACTCGCTGCCGCGAACGTGGCGTTCGTGGAGGGAAGCGACCTCAAGAAAACGGAACGCAATTGGCTGGAGGAGCATTTCCTTACGCACGTCTTCCCACTGTTGACGCCGCTCGCGATTGATCCTGCGCATCCATTCCCCTTCATCCCGAATCTGGCTTTCTCAATCGCGCTGCAGCTCGCACGCGCGAAAGACGGCAAGGCCATGAATGCGCTCATACGCATGCCGCAGAAGATCGAGCGATTCATCCGACTCCCGAACGCCGCCGATCAGGGCATCCGGCTGATCACCCTGGAAGACGCGACGGTGCTGTTCGTCGGTCGGCTGTTTCCCGGGTACACGGTCAAGGGGCAGGGGGCATTCCGCGCCATTCGCGACTCCGAAGTGGAAATCGAGGAAGAGGCAGAAGACCTGGTGCGGCTGTACGAGACCGCGCTCAAGCAGCGGCGGCGCGGTTCGGTGATCCGGCTGGAACTCAGTGCGTCGATGCCAGGAGAATTGTGCAGCTTCGTGCAACGCGCGCTCGCGGTCGCAGATGACGAAGTGTGCCGGGTCGATGGGGTGCTCGCACTCAACGATCTCAACCAGCTCACCAAGCTTGATCGGCCCGATCTTGAGTTCGTGCCTTACAATCCGCGTTATCCGGAACGCATCCGCGATCACGGCGGCGACTGCTTCGCTGCCATCCGGCAAAAAGACCTCATCGTGCACCACCCGTACGAATCGTTCGATGTCGTGGTGCAGTTCCTTCAGCAGGCGGCGCGCGACCCCAACGTGGTCGCAATCAAGCAGACGCTTTACCGGACATCGGCCGAATCGCCGATCGTGAAGCAGCTGGTTGAAGCAGCCGAGGCCGGCAAGTCCGTCACCGCGCTGGTAGAGCTCAAGGCGCGCTTCGACGAGGAAGCGAATATCCGTTGGGCACGAGACCTCGAGCGCGCGGGCGTACAGGTCGTATACGGATTTATCGAGCTAAAGACGCACGCCAAGTTGTCGCTGGTGGTGCGCCGCGAAGCCGGCGAGCTTGCGACCTATGTGCACGTTGGCACCGGCAACTATCATCCGGTCACTGCGCGCATCTATACCGATCTGTCATTCTTTACGGCCGATGCGGTCATCGGCCGCGACGTCGCACGCGTCTTCAATTACATCACCGGCTACGCTGAGCCGGCCGAACTTGAACGCATGGCGATTTCGCCGATCAGCCTCCGCAAGCGCATCCTCGACCATATCGCGCAGGAAATAGCGCACGCAAAGGCCGGTCGGCCTGCGTCGATCTGGATGAAGATGAATTCTCTGGTTGATCCGGGGATCATCGACGCGCTTTACGACGCCTCAGCCGCCGGCGTCGCAATTGACCTGGTCGTGCGCGGCATCTGCTGTCTGAGGCCTGGGGTGCCGGGGCTGTCCGAAAATATACGCGTCAAATCTATCGTCGGACGTTTCCTGGAACACGGACGCATCTATTGTTTCGGGTCCGGCCATTCGCTGCCGCATCCGAAGTCCGCGATTTATATCTCGTCAGCCGACATGATGCCGCGCAATCTCGACCGTCGCGTCGAGGTCCTGTGTCCGATTCTCAATGCCACCGTGCACGAACAGGTTCTCGGCCAAATTATGGTGGCCAATTTCAAGGACAATGAGCAGAGCTGGAAGCTCTTGCCCGACGGCAGTTCCACGCGCATAAAGGCCGCGCTGGGCGAAGAACCCTTCAACGCCCATAAATATTTCATGACGAATCCGAGTCTTTCAGGCCGTGGGAAATCGCTCAAGGAATCGCCGCCGCGCAGCCTTATACGCCGCCTCGTCGAGGGCGCGTAAGCGTTCTCCTGCGATCATAGCCTCGTCAAAAGGTCGCCTCGACCACGGTCCGCCAGTGGCCGTCATCGATATCGGCTCGAACTCGATCCGCCTTGTTGTTTACGAGGGGCTGACGCGCTCGCCGACCCCAATCTTCAATGAGAAAGTGCTGGCCGGGCTCGGGCGGCAAGTGCAGTCGACCGGGCTGCTGCCAGTTGACGCGATCGATAGGGCTTTCGACGCGCTCCGGCGCTTCCGCGCGTTGTGCGATATCTTGCATGTGCGCCGCATCTGGGCGATCGCTACGGCTGCCTGCCGGGATGCGCGAAACGGCCGCGCTTTCATCGCCGAGGCAGAACGCATCTGCCGCACGAACATCACTATCCTTTCAGGCAAGCGCGAGGCGCATCTGACCGCGCTTGGGATCGTATCCGGAATCCATAAGCCCGACGGAATTGTAGGAGACCTTGGCGGCGGTTCGCTCGAGTTGGTCGACGTTCACGGCTCTCGGGTGCGCGGGGGCGTTACGCTGCCGCTGGGCGGGCTTGCGCTCCAGGACATCACCGGCAAATCGCTCAAGCGGGCGGAGAAATATGTCGAGGAGGCTTTCGAAAACCTCGACATGCTGCACGACGGGGAGGGCCGCACGTTCTACGCGGTCGGCGGCACCTGGCGCGCACTGGCCCGGCTGCACATGTGGCAGACCGGCTATCCGTTCCACGTGATGCACAACTATCGCATCTCTGCGCGCGAGGCGCAGGAGTTCTCCAGGCTTGTGCACCATGTCGATACCGAAACGCTGTCAAAGATTGAAGTCGTCAACGCGGCGCGGCGACCTCTGCTCGCCTATGCGGCGCTGGTGATGGAGAACCTGGTCCGCACCATCAGGCCAAAGCAGGTGGTGATCTCCGTACTCGGCGTTCGCGAAGGTCTCTTGTATTCGCTCCTCAATCAACGCGAACGCGCGCGAGATCCGCTTATTTCGGCGGCGGCCGACCTCAATGTCCTGCGTTCCCGCTCGCCACGGCACGGCGAGGAGCTGATCGCATGGACCGATCGTTTCATGGCGTCTTCGGGGCTCGAAGAGACGTCCGACGAGCGGCGGTTGCGCCATGCCGCCTGTCTGCTGGGGGACATTGGCTGGCGGGCCCATCCCGACTATCGCGGCGAGCAGTCGATGAACATCATCGCGCACGGTGCCTTCGTTGCCATCGACCATCCGGGCCGCGCGTACCTGGCGTTGTCGGTTTATTTTCGCCACGCCGGGCTGAGCGAAGAGGAATTGTCGCCGCGGCTGCGCGAGCTTGCCACCACGCGCATGCTGGACCGTGCTCGCGTGCTCGGCGCCGCCATGCGGGTTGCCTACATCCTCACAGCCGGGCAGAGCGGCGTGCTGCCGAAAACGCCAATGCAGGTCAAGCGCGGCAAGCTGATACTCAATCTGCCTGGCTCCTACGGCAAACTTGCGAGCGATCGGCTGGCGGGAAGGGTGCGGCAGTTGGCGCGGCTCATCGGCCGCGAGCCCTCAATCGAGACCTAGCGTCAGCTCTTTTCGACCGTCACCACTTTTCCCTTGTCGACGGCAAGAGACAGCCGGCCGTGCTTGAGCGCCAGCGCCTTCTCGCCGAATAATTCACGCCGCCACCCTTTCATCGCGGGAACGTCGGCTTCGTCGTCGGCGACGATGCGGTCGAGATCGTCGACCGTCGCGATGACTTTGGCGGCGACGCCATGCCGTTCTGCGGTCATGCGCAGCAAGACCTTGAGCAGTTCAACAGTGGCGGCGCCGTTTGCCGCCGGGCGGAAGCGTTCGAGCCGCGGCAGCGTCTTGTGATCCCGTTCAAGCCCGCGCTTGACAGCTTCGATGATCTGTTCGCCCCAGCGCGAGCGCTCAAATCCTTTCGGCAGCGAGCGCAAGTGCCCGAGGCGTTCGACCGTGGTGGGCGCTTGCACCGCGATGTCGCCGATCACTTCGTCCTTCATCACGCGCCCACGTGGCACGTCGCGGTTTTGCGCCTCGCGCTCGCGCCAGGCCGCAACTTCGATGAGCACCGCCAATTCTTTCGGCTTGCGAACACGGCTCTTGAGCCGCTCCCACGCGCGTTCCGGATCGGCCCGATAGGTTTCCGGCGAGGTGAGCACGTCCATTTCGGCCTCGACCCAATTGCTGCGCCCGCGCTTGTCCAGATCGGCCGCGAGCTTCGAATAGACGTCGCGCAGATGGGTCACGTCAGACAGCGCATAGGCAACTTGGGCGTCGCTCAGCGGGCGGCGGGTCCAGTCGGTAAAGCGGTGTGATTTGTCGAGTGTGTCGCCGGTGATGCGCTGGACCAGTTGGTCGTACGATATTGAGTCGCCGTAGCCGAGCACCATGGCGGCGACCTGGGTGTCGACGATCGGATGCGGGATCGTCTTCGCCATGTTCCAGACGATCTCGATGTCCTGCCGTGCGGCATGAAAAACTTTGACGACGCCTTCGTTTCCCATGAGTGCAAAAAACGGGGCGAGATCGATGCCATTGGCCAGGGCATCAATAACCACTGCTTCCTCAGGCGACGCCATCTGGGCCACACAGAGCAGCGGATAATAAGTGGTCTCGCGCAGGAATTCGGTATCGACGGTGACGAAGGGATGCTTCGCCATACGCGAGCAAATCGCCGCGAGGTCATCGGTGGTTGATATCAGATCCATAGCAGGCGCGAACCTAACCCGATCTGGCTCCGTCATGGCAACCCACTTCGCATATGATCCAAAAAAATGGATAAAGGTTTTAGGGCTAAAGGTTCTAGAAAAAGATCATGTGCCATGGTCAGAGACCACGCACACGCGGCATTTGAATGAACTCCCACGGGCTTGGCATGGCCGCAACAGGGACCTCGATCAGGGTCGGTTCGCGGCGCGCAAACGATTCCTGAAGCGCCAGACGCAGCTCATCGGGACCACGTGCGCGCCGTCCGGCGGCACCGAAGCTTTCGGCGTATTTGACGAAATCGGGATTGGCAAGGTCGCAGGCAATCAACCGGTTGCCGAACTGCTCCTGCTGGATACGACGCACATTGCCAAAGGCGCCATCCACGAAAATCACCGCGACCAGGGGAATTCGGTGCCGAATGGCGGTGGCGAGCTCGTTGCCGGTGTAGAGAAAGCCGCCATCGCCATTGATCGAGAGCACCGGCACGTCCGGCCTGGCGTGCTGGGCGCCGAGCGCACTGGCATAGCCCCAGCCGAGATTGTCCTGATAGCCGGGCGACAAGAACGTGCGCGGTTTGTACACCGGAAAGGCGAGACGGGCGGCAAAGCCGACTTGCGTGACCTCATCCACGAATATGCCATCTTCAGGGAGGCCGGCGCGGATCGCCTCGAGGAAGGCGAGCTGCGGCGCAAGTTTCGCGAGCCGCTCTCGCAACCTTGCCTGGCGTCCCAGCATCTCATCGTGGCGCGATGCGCGGCGCGTGTTGAATTTGGCGAGTAAGTCGATCAGCTGGCGCAGGATCGGCGCGGCGTCCCCGATGAGTGTGACATCGGGCTTGCGCAGCCGCGCTGGCTCCTCGGGATTGGAATCGACACGCACGATCTGCAGGCCTTTGTCGATGCCCCATTGTGTGACCGGGTTAAGCAGTCGCGTGCCGATCGCGAGAACCGCGTCGGCCTCTGCCCACAATTCGTGGCCGAGCGGAAGCGTGACACTCAACGGATTGCGCGAATCAAGCACGCCGCGCCCGCGCCGATAGCCCAGCACAGGTGCCTGCAACATGTCGGACAGCAGCGTCACCTCGGCTGCGGCATCCTGCGCACCGCCGCCTGTGACGATCAGGATGCGCTTGGACTTGCCGAGAAGTCTCGCCGCCGCGCGCACCTTGTCGTCGTCGATTTTTGGCGGCCGCACGGCTAAAGGCGGCACAATTGTCGAGACCGGTCCTCGCTTGCCCCAGACGTCGATTGCGCATTCGATCGCGGCCGGACCGGGGCGGCCCTGGCTCATGGATGCAATCGCTT
>JBGQLL010000013.1:0-26679 GCA_041500065.1 Pseudolabrys sp. | reverse complement strand
TCACATACAACTCGGCAGACCGTTACGATACTGACGGGGGCGAGCGGTGCGTTTCAAGCCTATATGGACCAATGTGACGAGTGGAAACTAAAATAAACGATGATTATGCCATAGTTGAAGGGTTTGCGAAGCGCATCGGCGTCTGGGAATTATGGCAGAAAGAATTTCACGACAATAAGGGAATTACCGCCGATGCGAGCCAACCGGGCATCGCGTTGTGACGCGCATAGCTGCGTCCTGATGTCTGCTTTTGGCACTAAGCGGACATGCCGAGCGTCACAGAGGATGTCCGCTTTTGGGGTTAAACCGGACATGCATTGGGCGGCGTGACCCAAAGCGGACATTCAAAAAACCGTGGACACTGGTCCACGCCAATTCCGAGCGTCGGTAAAACCGGATAAGTTTTAAAGAGTTCTTGTCGCGTTAGTGATTCTGCCTTTCTTGCATCTTGGAAAGAGCAGTAATGCGCGGACGAACTTGCTCTGCACTGATTTGCCTTCTGTTACTTTCTGCGCAATCCCGCGCCGAAACGGCGTGTGTCGATCTCGCACAACTGGCGCATTCGACAGTAGGGATCACGCGATATTTCGATGAGGCGGAGCGCAACGCGCAATCCGACTTGGTCGGCATACATGGCACCGCGTGGTTCCAGTCTCCGACTATTATTGTCACTGCCGCACACGTTGCGTCCGGGATGAAGCTTTCCGCACAGGAGTGGAAATCGCTCAAGCTCGAGGACGGTGCCGACACTCAGTCGATTTCTGTCCGCATCGGGCGCCTGGCGGGTGGTCACGCTGAAAAATTGGCCGTGCTTGAACTGCAGACTGCCGTTTCCACCGCCCGAAGCGTCGCAATCCGGATTTCGCCGCTTGCGCCAGAAGATCGTGTCGTGACGTTAGCCTATCCGAACCAACGCCTGCGCACCGTGGCGGGCCGGTTCGTGCAATACGTGGACAACGGTAGGCTCGCAGGCACCGCGCTTTTTGAAATCTACGAGGGGGATAACCGCCTCGTGATCGACCACGGTGCGTCCGGAGCGCCTGTGTTTGACTGCGAGGGTCGGGTCGCGGCCGTCATCAGCACAGTGATCACGCAAAATCTCGCAACACCATTTGGAGAAATGCGAATTCCGACGCCATGGGGATCACCGAATGTCGTCTCGGTGCCGGTCCACCAGCTGATGGAATTCTCCAAAGCGGAGTAAGGAAGTCCCGGGCCGAAAGGAGCCGGATGTAAAGCGGGCGCCCATTGCTGGGCGCCCGAAACGCTCCGGCCATTATTATTCGCCCGCGTGACTGGACGCCTTCATTTCCCGGACCTGCTGCATGACCTGCTCCAGATTGTAGCTTGCTGGATTTTGCAGCGGCGGGAACGGAATGTAGCTTTCAAGCTCCTTCAGCCACAGCGCCTGGCCGATGGGCAGCATGTTCCAGTCATATTGGTAAGCGGTGGCAGGCGCAGAGATCGCTCCGCCTACACCCATCAGCGTCTTGTATTGCGAGCCGATAGAAATCTCGAACGGATCGCGTTTGATGTTGACGACCTGGGTCCAGTGGTACGGGACCACGCCCGTAACGAAGCCGGCCGGTGCGTCGGACACCATCGCGAAGTACATCTTCCAGTTCTTGTAGCGGACCGCCGAAGGGTCCTTGCCGGAATAATAGAAGAACGTATCGCGTGCCGACTTTTGTGACTTGCCTTCCAGGAACTCGCGCTGGTCGACGCCGTCGAGCGTCGTTTTCACAATGCCGGGGTATTGGCCGGCCTCGATTTGCTTCTTCAGTCCGTCGCCCTTCGGGCCGCCGGCGATATTGACGAGGGTCGGCACCCAATCGAGAGAGGCGAACATGTCGTTCTTGACGGTGCCGGGCTTGATCACGCCTGGCCAACGAATCACCATCGGGGCGCGCATGCCGCCCTCCCAAGTGGTCAGCTTGCCGCCCTTGAATGGGGTGGTGCCGCCGTCCGGGAAGGTGATGGTCTCGGCGCCGTTGTCGGTGGTGAAGACGACGATGGTGTTGTTGGTCTGCCCCATGTCGTCGATCTTCTTGAGCACGAGGCCGATGTTGTCGTCCATCTGCTTCATGCCGGCTTCGTTGACGCCCCAGTCTTTGCCGCCGGGCTCGCCCACCATCGCCAGGTACTTGTCCGACAACACGGTGGTGATGTGCATGCGGGCCGGGTTGTACCAGACGAAGAACGGCTTGTTGGTCTTCTTCGGGTCGTTGCGATCGAGAAAGTCGACGACCTTGGCGGAGATTTCCTCATCCACGGCCTTCGAGCGCTCCAGGGTCAGCGGGCCCTGGTCCTGGCAGGTCTGGTTCTTGGAGCTGCCGTCGGAGGACTTGCACCACAGCACCGGCCGCGGCGGCATCAGGCAGATCGTGGTCTTGGGATCGACGGCACCCGGCACCTCGGCCAGGCCGGGGATCGGCGTGTTCTTGCACGGCGGCGCGACGGTCTGCTGCGTTGGAGTTTTGTTGATGTCGGGGAAGCTCACGCCTTGCATCGCATCCAGGTGATATAAATAGCCCCAGAATTCCTGGAAGCCATGCGCGGTCGGCAGGGCATCAGTGTGGTCGCCCAGATGGTTCTTGCCGAACTCGCCGGTGGTGTAGCCGAGATCGATCAGGAACTTGGCGAGTGCCGGCGTGCCAGGCTTTAGGTAGGACGGGCTGCCCGGCAGCTGCGGGGGAATCATGCCGGTGCGCAGCGGATGCATGCCGGTGAAGAAGGCGTTGCGTCCCGCTGTGCAACTTTGCTCGGCGTAATAGTCGGTGAACATCGCACCTTCATTGCCGATGCGATCGATGTTGGGCGTCTCTCCGACCATCAGGCCGCGGTGATAGATGCTTGGCTGCATCCATCCGATATCATCGCCCATGACGAAGAGGATGTTTGGTTTTTGAGCCGGAGCCTGGGCATGGGCTTGTGTGGACCAAAGCCCGACCCCCAGCGACCCAATTGCGAGCAACACAGCCCAGGCAAACAGGCTGAGCTTGTGTTTCATTGTTTGACTTTGCATTGTCATCTCCGTTCACATTTGGGCGGGGTCGTACCCCCGATGTGCGAGGCAAAAATTCACAGAGACGTTTTTTATTGTTTTCGGTGTGCGCAGTGAACGTGAGTTTACAAGAGGGAACGGCCACTCCCCATTGGACTCTGGTCCAATACGGCTGTGTGCCAAGCGGGCAGCCACTCACCGCAATTGCTCAGACGCAAACGACACAAGACAACGCGTTAATACGTGCGACGCTGCCAGAGGGCGATGACGCCCGGATTGATTTTGAAGTGGTGTGAACGCGCGGGTGGCATGTCCGCTTTTGGCACAAAGCGGACATGCGCTTGTACACTGCAAATGTCCGCTATTGACCCAAGCGGACATCGACCATTGGCGCATTTCCAGCGCGTTGGCCCATGGTCCAATTCGATAGCAACATTACGGCTTGTTGCTTGTCGCCTGCGTTTTTTTACCGCAATCATGTTGGCAGGCATTCAGCGGTACCTGCTGTTGCGATCGATGGTACGCCGTTAGTGGGTGCTCAGCGCCATTTTACGTTTATGCCCCTTCGGGCAATACCGTCGCCCCAAAAGCTTGCGCTAAAATTGCGCCGTCAGACGCCGGAGTTGCAACAATAAAACCATGAGGTGGTGAAATGCGCTTGTCATTAATTTTCGGAATCTGCGCCGCGTTCCTTTTCACTCTACACACTGGCATCTCACTCGCTCAGACGGGGAATACGGGGTATAAAAGTCCGAAGTCGGAGAGGGCTTGCTACAAGTGCTGTAAACGTAACCAGATCAAGATGGGTTTGCCAGCGGACCAAGTCGAGCTGTGCACACAAAGGTGTATGATCGGCACAGCACGCAACTGCTGACTTATTTGACTGTTGGCAAAAAGCGGTCATTCCGAACGCCGCCAAGACTGTTTGCTTTTGGGGAAGAGCGGACATCACACACTCAACGACCTGTGCCTGAACTCACGTTGAGTCCCTCGGGTGTGCTAGTTTGTTTGAGCCTGTCCTAGGCGGCACGCTAGCGGAGTGGGAGGCCTAACAATGATCCAAGCTGGCCGGTTGGCTATTGGCAGCCTTATCTTTTTGATGACGCTTGTTGGGGTCTGCCTCGCGGCGGAACAACAGTTTTCATGCAAGGGGCAGGTGATTCAGGAGATGCCTAAGCCAACGGGCCAACCCCCGTCTCCAATCGATCTCAGCGTGAGCCTTGGTAGCAACCGTAAAATGTCGCTCAAAATAGGCGACGGTAGGCCGCTCGCTGCCAACGTGACCAGCAACAACAAACTCCAGCTTAAGTTTAAAACCAGTCAGTTTGTGGGAGAATATTTTCACTACACGGGTGATCTGTTCCTAATTTACAACGCCGGACCGCTCGCACGGCTGACTTGTGTGCGCAGCTGATTTCGGAGAGGCCGCCGCTGAGGCGGTCTTTCTGTTTGCAATTAAAAGATTGGCTGACGTTCGCTATTGGCACAAAGCGGACATTTCTATTCGCACTGCGAATGTCCGCTTTCGGGGGTAAAGCGGACTCATGCGGGCTGGAACGGCAAGGGATTTTCACGCCTGAGGATGCGATCGATATAGCTCGCGGCTTGTCCCGAAGGGAACAATCTTGTTGCTGGTGTCATGCCCAATGTCAGCGCGTCCCAACCATGGAATCCCGGACCTCTGGCACCAGTAACGGGCAATCTCTTCTTCGTTCATTCCGAAATCGGGTTCGTTCGGGATGATGCCGCTGCAACGGCCAAGCATGACGCCCGACACCCGCCTGATTTCGGCGTTACTGGTAATGTGAAATAGCGACCTATCAATCCTGTACATTGCCTCCCCCACCTCTTCCAACATGAGCACATGTCCGTCGAGGTCAGGTTGCAGTGGCGTGCCAAGTAATTGGCTAAGGACCGTCATGTTAAATGCTGCTGTCATCTTCACGCGGCTTACCGTGGGCTCCAACGCCTCTGGCGACCGATCGACCATCCAGGCGAGCGCTCGCCCAACCGCTGCGTCTCCCCCGTCTCGGAGGATGTCCTGCGCCACGGGACCGTGCGCTACGGCCTCGAACCCAGCCCTGTACAAGGCAGCGAGCAGTACACCGGCATCACTGTAGCCGATGTAGGTTTTTCGTCTGGACGGCTCCGTCAACCTACACATGACCGCTTCCACCACGCGGCAGGAACCGTAACCGCCACGCGCGAACCACACCGCGTCGTAGCTCTCGTCATTAGCGATGTCGAGGAAGGCCTGTACGCGCGTTTCGTCATCGCCAGCGAAATGTCCGTGCGAAGCGAAGCACTGCGGGTGGAAAACGATCTCCGGCGTCCTGTCCGGGTACAGCGATCTGGCCAACGTCGGCACTCTCTCAGCAACTTCCGGAGACATGCGCGAAGCCGGCGCGACTACGCCGATCCTGCACCTCTCTTTGCTCATCCAAGCGCCCAGCCTGCATTGCACCTCATCAGCAACCCCACTAGATTTCGCCAATGTCCCAACTCGGAGATTACTTTTTTTGCGGCATCGGCGGTAGTGGCATGACCCCGCTCGCTTTGATCATCCAAGCCAGGGGCGGACGGGTTGAGGGTTCTGACCGGGCGCTCGACCAGGGGCGCAATGCCAAAAGATTTGATTTTCTGCGCGCACGTGGTGTGCCGCTCCATCCCCAGGATGGCAGTGGCGTTACGCGGGCCAGTCAGATCTTGGTGACGTCCGCTGCTGTGGAGGAGACGGTCCCTGACGTGCAAGCCGCGCGCCGTATCGGTGCCGCCGTCACCACCCGCGCGAGGGTTCTCGCCGAACTCTTCAACTCTGCCGCCTTAGGCGTTGGTGTCGCCGGCACGAGCGGCAAGTCTACCACGGCCGGCATGCTCGGCTGGATTCTGCACCGCGCTGGAAAGAGTCCCACGATCATGAATGGCGCGGATATGAAAAACTTCATTGATGTGGGCTCACCTTTTGCCAGCGCCAGGATCGGCGAGGGCGAGGTTTTCGTCAGTGAGCTGGACGAGAGCGATGGCTCCATTGCTCTTTTCGAGCCCCACGTCGCAGTCCTGAACAACATCTCCTTGGACCATAAATCGCTTGACGAGCTGCGCACCCTTTTCCGCGGTTTCATTGCCAAGGCGCAGACGGTGGTGCTCAATCTCGATAACGCAGAAACCGCGGCACTTTTAGTCGGTTTGAAGCCGGGGCAAGCGATCACCTACAGTCTGAATTCTGCAAAAGCCCACCTCCTTGCGTCTGCGCCGGTTCGATCGCCGGCTGGAATCGGGTTCCAAGTGAAGGCGCGCGAGACCGGTGAGGTCGTCGACGTGGACCTGAAAGTTCCAGGGCTGCATAATGTGGCCAACGCACTCGCCGCTCTGAGTGCCGCGAAGGCTTGCGGTGTGGCTCTCGCGGCGGCCGCGGCCCATCTAGGTGAATTCAGTGGTATCCGTCGGCGACTTGAGGTCGTGGGCACCGCAAATGAAATAACCGTGGTCGACGACTTTGCCCACAACCCCGACAAGATATCGGCCACGCTCGAAACCTTGCACGCGTTCCCCGGCCGCTTGCTGCTGATGTTTCAGCCCCATGGCTACGGCCCGATTCGTTTGATGAGGGATGCCTTAGTGGGCTGCTTTGCAAACGGGTTGCGTGATGAAGACGTTTTGGTCATGCCCGAGCCCGTTTATTTCGGCGGCACGGTCGACCGCAGCGTCGGCAGTGACGATATTGTTCGCGAACTCCAGCGGTGCGGCCGAAAGGCCTTTGCGTTTCCGGACCGCGGCGCCTGTGGCGATATGCTGGTCAGGTTGGCCCGTCGTGGTGATCGCATCGTCATCATGGGCGCGCGGGACGATTCGCTTTCGCATTTCGCAAATGATCTCCTTCGATGGCTTGCAGTGACAAAAGACGAAGGTTCGATTGCCACTAGGTAATTGCAAGTCAACCCAGAAATCGACTCCGCTGTCCTGCCCTGTTCTTGCTCAACGAGCGAAGGGCAACGATACTCTGCAACCGCGCCCTTCTTTGCTCGCTAAGGCACAATCCGCTCTTCACGAAAGCGGCGGAGTAGGCGCACAAACATAGCCTCGCTATCGACCACGTCATGGAAGCCGTAAAGCCGTGACTTGGTTACGTCCGACATTACGTCCCAGTCGGCGCCAAAGACATAATCCGCAAACGGCCAAGCGACGAGATCCATGTAGGGGACGCGCTTGAGCTTGTACTTGGCGGTCATTCCCTCCCAGAGTGGACCCTTATCGGCCATATGCTGCGTGAGGCAAATTGCCTGCGGATCTGCAACGGGCATTTCGAAGACCGCTGCGATCTTGGGCCAAAGGTTCCGCCACCGGAAATAGTCGCCATTAGTGATGTTGAAGGCTTGGTTTCCGCATCGCTGATCCGTCGCGGCCCATAACGCTGCATTCGCAAAATGCGTTGACTCAGTCACCTGATAGATCGTGTCGTAGGCACCAGGCTTGCCCGGAAAGCGCAGCGGCCACCCAAGTTCTTTCGATATCGCAGCGTAAACCGCGATTGCGGGCAGGATGCTCATTGGCGAACCTGGTGCGAACCCACAGAGCGTCTGGGGCCGGAGCTCCACCCAATCCCAGGCCTTTCCTCGCTGGTAAGCCGTGAGCCAATCGATCTGATCGAAGTAATAATTGGGCGGCATGTGGCGCGGATCGGTTTCCCGCATCGGCGTCTTCAGCGGCCCAAGGTGCACGCCGTAGTATTTGGTGCCGGTGACAAGCACGACCCGTTTTAGATGAGGCGCGGCGCGACTGATGGCGGTGACCGCGTTCACCAACATCTCGCGATTTGGCCCCGTATGAGAGGCGAAGTTCGATGCGCTTCCGGGAGTGGCTTGGAATGCCGCGTAGAAGACGTGTGTGACATCCGTCAAGTCAGCGAGCTCGCGTTTCGTATCGTCGGCGTCAAGTAGATCGACTGCGATATGCCGGTAACGTGGACCGTCCGACGCCTTTCGTCGGGACAGGCCCACCACTTGCCAATCGGGGTCCTCGACCAGCTTCTCGACGATGTAGCGCCCGATAACACCGAGCGCACCAACAACGACCGCCTTATTCTGCATGCTTTGTCTTACTGGAAGTCGTTTCTGTCTGCGCCTTTATCCGCCGTCCGCTTTCGACTGTACGGACCAGCAAGCGGACTGCCAACGTTTGCCAATGAATTGCCTGAACCAAGCGCGAACAAATGTCATTGATCGCGCCTCCCGGGGGCCATCTCGCATTCTCGCGCCGCTGGCGCTCCCGCGATCCATCATTTAGCTTACGCGCAAATTGTGAGAGGGAGTGGCGGGCAATGCAGACGATGGCACCGGGCGTCACCAAGGCCAATTCGGGCCTCGACGGAATTGTTTGGAATATTTTGGGACAGACCTACGTCCCCAAGCAGCTCACCGAAGCCTCATTTGCCTGGCACGCGACGCTGCCGCCGACCACTTTCGTGCCGCCGCATATCCATCCAACGCAAGACGAATTCGTCTACATGCTGGAAGGACGCATGGATGCGCTGATCGACGGCAAGGAATTTGCCGCCACCGCCGGCGACCTGATCAGATTGCCGATGGGAATCCCGCACGGGCTGTTCAACAAGTCCGACCAGGTCCTCAAATGTCTTTTCTGGGTAACGCCGACGCGCAAGCTTTATGATCTGTTCTGGGCGATCCACTCGATGAAAGAGCAAAATCCGCCGGACGTCGTCGCGCTATCCGCCAAGCACGAAGTCAACTTCCTGCCGCCGCCTCCGGGTGCCTAGGCGACTTTGCCGGGCTTGTTGACCTGTTCCTTGGCGAACCCCGCCTTGGCGGCATAGCCGCGCACGATCGCCTTGCGCTCCTCATAGGACAGCACGTTGTCGATATTGTCGAAGCCGTCGGGTGCGCGCTGTTCGACCGCATCGATCACACCCTCCGGCCCGCCGGAGCGGTTCGACTGCACGATATGCGCCGTCATTGGCAGCCGCTCGCGCTCATAGGCCCACAGCGCCTGGCCGACATGATCGGCTTCGCGCAACCGATCTGCCAGGCAGCGCGCGTCGAGGATCGCCTGCGAGGCGCCGTTCGAGCCGACCGGATACATCGGATGCGCGGCGTCGCCGAGCAACGTGACGCGGCCGTGCGACCAGTGCGGCAGCGGATCGCGGTCGCACATTGGATATTCCCAGAACTCCGGCGTCGATTCGATCAACGACTTGGCGTCGACGAATGGAATACTGAAGCGTTGCACGTGCGGCATCAGATCTTCGAATTTGCCGGCGCGCGACCAGTCTTCCTTGCGCGGCGGTGCGCCGCCTTCGCCGACTTTCACCAGCACGGCCCAGTTTGTGAGCGGCTTGTCCTCGCGGGCGCCTTCACCGATCGGGTAGACGACCAGCTTGCCGGCCATGCCGCCAGCGATCACCATCGAGCGTCCGGTCAGAAATTTCGGCCAGTCGATCGCGCCCCGCCAGAGCATCGAGCCGTTCCAGCGTGCCGGGCCTTCGTTTGGGTAAAGCGTCTCGCGCACGATCGAATGGATGCCGTCGGCGCCGACCAGGATGTCGCCGCGGGCGGTTGTGCGGTGCGAGCCGTCGCGGCCAAAGAAATAACACGTGACGCCGCCTTCATCCTGCGTGAAAGAGCCGAGCCGGTGCCCAGTGTGGATGCGGGATTCGCCAAGCCGCGCGCGCGCCGTCTGGTAGATCACCGCCTGCAAACGGCCGCGATGGATCGAGAATTGCGGATATTCGAAGCCGGCATCAGTGCCGCGCGGCTCGCGCCAGATCTCCTGGCCGATGCGGTTCATATAGAAGAGTTCGTGGGTCCGGATTCCGACCTGGTCGAGCTTCGAGAGCAGCCCGAGTTGCGCCAGCTCCTTGATCGCGTGCGGCAGCGTATTGATGCCAACGCCGAGCTCGCGCACGGTTTCGGCCTGCTCGAAAATCTCGCAATCGATGCCACGCGCGTGCAGCATGAGGGCCGTGGTGAGCCCGCCGATGCCCCCGCCGACGATGATCGCCTTCATAGCTTACGCCCGACGCTAACAACCGCCGGCATAATGCGGCCTGTGGGCCGCCGAGGCAATCGGGTTGCACCGCAGCAGCGATTGACTCTCTCGGGCTTTATTGGACCAATAGGCCGAACAAACGCCGGTGTTTTGGGAGGAGTTCGATCATGCGGGCTATCGTATGCAGATTGACGGCTGCCGCGGCACTTGTATTCGTAGTTAACGCAGCGGCGGCACAGGACAAGATCCGCATTGGCCTCATCTACACGCTGTCGGGTCCGCCATCCACGCTCGGCCAGCAGTCAAAGAACGGCTTCGAGCTCGCGCTGAAGGACCTCGGCGGCAAGATGGGTGGCAAGGACGTCGAGCTGGTCGTCGTCGACGATGAACTCAAACCCGATGTCGCGATCCAGAAAGTGCGCGGAATGATCGAGCGTGACAATGTTGACTTTGTGGTTGGCCCGATCTTCTCGAACATCCTGGTCGCGATCCACAAGCCGGTGATCGACGCCGGCAAGATTCTGATCAGCACCAATGCCGGCGCGTCGTCGTTCGCGGGCGCGGCCTGCAGCCCCAGTTTCTTCGTGACGTCATATCAGAACGACCAGATTTACGAAGCTATCGGCGAGGCCACGAACAAGCTCGGCTACAAGCGCGTCTATGCGTTGGTGCCAAACTATCCGGCCGGCAAGGATGCGATTAACGGTTTCAAGCGCACCTACAAGGGCGAGATCGTCGAGGAATCGTTGCTGCCGCTCAACACCACCGACTTCGGGCCGGAGGTCTCGAAAATCTCGGCATCGAAGGCCGACGCACTCTTCACCTTCATGCCGGGCGGGCTCGGCATCAATCTCCTCAACTCGTTCATCCAGGCCGGACTCAAGGACAAGATCCCGGTGATCTCCGCATTCACGGCCGACGAGGCAACGCTGCCCGTGCTGAAAGACAATGCGATCGGCGTCTATGGCGTGCTGACGTGGGCGCCGAACATGGACAATCCCGCCAACAAGAAATTCGTCTCCGAATACGAGACTTCCTACAAGGCGGTACCGGCGTCCTACGCCATGCAGGCCTATGATACGGCGATGCTCATCAACAGCGCAGTGGTCGCAGTGAAGGGCAACCTCGCCGACCAGAACGCCGTGCGCGCCGCCCTCAAGAAGGCCGCGTTTACCTCGGTGCGCGGGCCGTTCAAGTTCAACGTCAACGGCTATCCGATTGAGGACTTCTACCTCACCAAGGTCGCCAAACGCGCCGACGGCAAGTACGAGACGCAGGTCGTCGAGAAGATCTTCTCGAACCATGCCGACGGCTACGCCAAGGATTGCAAGACCCAGTAATCTCGGCTTTGCGGGCCCCTTCCTGATCCACAGGGAGGGGCCTGTTTTACTGTGAAAAAATGCTTTAGGTTTAAAAATTATAGGTTTATAGTAATAACGCTGAAATTGCCGCAGAACGATCGGATGGGCTCATGCGCGCGGTTTGTCTTGGCGGCGGTCCCGGCGGGCTCTACTTCGCGATCTCGCTGAAGCGGCGGGATCCCACGCACGAGGTCGTGGTCATCGAGCGCAACGGGCCAAACGACACGTTCGGCTGGGGCGTGGTGCTGTCCGACGATACGCTCGCCAACCTTCAAGCCAACGATCCGGAAAGCGCGGCGCGCATTCGCGAGTCTTTCGTTTATTGGGACGATATCGCGGTGCATTATCGCGGTCAGACCGTGCGCTCGGGCGGTCACGGCTTTTCGGGCATCGGCCGCATGCGGCTGCTGAACATCCTTCAGGAGCGTGCGCTCTCGCTCGGGGTCAAGCTCGAATTTGAGACGGAAGCCAAAGATGTCTCCGCTTACGCCGACTACGACCTGATCGTCGGTGCTGATGGCGTCAACTCGCGGGTGCGTGCCGCCCACGCCGACGTGTTCAAGCCCGATATCCAAGTGCGCGCCTGCAAGTACATTTGGCTTGGTACCGACCAGAAATTCGACGACGCCTTCACCTTCATCTTCGAGCAGACCGAGCACGGGTGGATCTGGGCGCACGCCTACCAGTTCGATGCCAACACTGCGACCTTCATCGTCGAATGCTCGGAGGAGACCTGGCGCCGCGCCGGCTTCGACCGGATGAGCACCGAGGAGACGATTGCGGCCTGTGAGAGAATCTTCAGTCGCAATCTCGGTCGCCATAAATTGATGTCGAACGCGCGCCATCTGCGCGGCTCGGCCTGGCTCAACTTCAACCGTGTCCTGTGCGAGCGCTGGAGCTATAACAACATCGTCTTGCTCGGCGACGCCGCCGCCACCGCGCATTTCTCGGTCGGCTCCGGCTCGAAACTTGCGCTGGAAAGCGCCATCGCCCTGGCCGATTATCTGCACAGCGAGCCGATCATGGCGAACGCCTTCCGCCGCTATGAGGACGAGCGGCGGCTCGAGGTTTTGCGGCTGCAAAGCGCGGCGCGCAATTCGACCGAATGGTTCGAGGACGTCGAGCGTTATCTCAACCTCGACCCGGTGCAGTTCAATTACTCGCTGCTCACGCGCTCGCAGCGCATCAGCCATGAGAATCTACGTGAGCGCGACGAGATTTGGCTCAGCGACGCGGAGCGCTGGTTCGAGCGCCAAGCCACCGGCCGCGAGCCGCAGGCGACGCGGGCGCCGATGTTCGTGCCGTTCCGCGTACGCGGCATTGAATTGAAGAACCGCGTCGTGGTGTCGCCGATGGCGCAGTATCGCGCGGTCGATGGTACGCCAACCGACTGGCATCTGGTCCATTACGCCGAGCGCGCCAAAGGCGGGGCGGGGCTGGTCTTTACCGAGATGACCTGCGTGTCGCCGGAGGGCCGCATCACGCCCGGCTGCGCTGGGCTTTATCGCCCCGAGCATGAAATCGCGTGGAAGCGGATCGTCAATTTTGTCCACGCCGAGACCGACGCCAAGATCGCCATTCAGCTTGGCCATTCCGGCGCCAAAGGCTCGACCCAGCTCGGTTGGGAAACGATGGATGCGCCGCTGCCTTCCGGCAATTGGAAGGTGATGGCGCCGTCGGCGGTGGCGTGGAGCGCTGACAACCAGACGCCGCGTGAGATGACACGCGCCGACATGGATAAGGTTCGCGACGAGTTCGTGCGCTCGGCGCAGATGGCGCAACGTATCGGCTTCGACTGGCTCGAGCTGCATTACGCGCACGGCTATCTGATGTCGGCCTTCATCACGCCGCTCACCAACAAGCGCACGGACGACTACGGCGGCGGCCTTGAGAACCGCATGCGGTTTCCGCTCGAGGTGTTTCGCGCGGTGCGCGCGGTATGGCCGGAAGACAAGCCGATTTCGGTGCGGATCTCCGCCAACGATTGGGTGCCCGACGGCATTTCGCCCCAGGACGCGGTCGACGTTGCGCGCATTCTGACCGATGCCGGCGCCGACATGATCGATGTCTCCGCCGGGCAGACGACGAAGCAGGCGAAACCGGTCTATGGCCGCATGTTTCAGACGCCGTTTTCCGATCGTATCCGCAACGAGGCCGGTGTCGCGACGCTCGCGGTCGGCAACATCTACGAGGCCGACCATGTCAATTCGATCCTGATGGCTGGCCGCGCCGATCTGGTGTGCCTGGCGCGGCCCCACCTCGCCGATCCGTACTGGACGCTGCACGCCGCGGCCGATCTCGGTTACGAGGGCTCGACCTGGCCGAAACCTTATTGGGCCGGCCGCGATCAGCTGCATCGATTGAAGTCGCGGCCCGATGTGATGACGGGGAAGGTCTGATGGGCGCACTCGACGGTTTGCACGCGTTGATCACCGGCGGCGGCAGCGGCATCGGTGCGGCGATCGCGCGGGCACTCGCCAAGGAGGGCGCGGCCGTTTCCCTTGTTGGACGACGCAAGGCGCCACTCGACGAGGTTGCAAAGAATTTGCCGAAGGCCACCGCGATTGTTGCCGATGTGACGAATGCCGCAGATTGCAGGGCGATGGTGGAGGCCGCGCGCGCCGCGCATGGACCGATCGATATCGTCGTCGCCAATGCCGGCGCAGCCGAGAGCGCGCCGGCATTGAAAATTTCTGCCGAACATTGGCAACGCATGATCGGCGTCAACCTGACCGGCGCGTTTCTGACGGTGCAGGCGGCATTGAGTGACGTCATGCGCGAAGGCGAGGGGACGCGGCGGATCGTGTTCACCGCCTCGACGGCGGGGCTGAAGGGCTATCCCTATGTGGCGGCCTATTGCGCCGCCAAGCACGGGGTCGTGGGTCTCGCGCGCGCTCTGGCCGCAGAACTTAAGCCGGCCGGGGTGACCGTGAACGCGATTTGCCCTGGCTTTACCGATACGCCGCTTTTGGACGCCTCGGCGGCTGCAATTGCAAGCAAGACCGGCCGCTCCGTGGCCGAGGCGCGCGCAACGCTCGCCAAAGATAACGCCGATGGTCGGCTGATTTCACCGGACGACGTTGCGGCCAAAGTGCTGTGGCTGTGCTCGCCGGCGGCCACCGCGATCAATGGCGAAGCCATTGTCATCGCCGGGGGCGCAGCATGACAGTCGCCGTCAAGACAAAGTCGCGTCAAGCCGCGCCGTCGCTGAGCAAGCAACGGCTGCGGCTGTGGGTCCGCATTTTGCGTGCCTCGCGGGCAATCGAGGCTGCGGTGCGCGAGCGGTTGCGCGTCGAATTTGGCGTGACGCTGCCGCAGTTCGACGTGATGGCGGCGCTCGAGAGGAAGCCCGACGGCATGACAATGACCGAGCTGTCGCGCTTCCTGATGGTGTCGAATGGCAATGTCACCGGCATCATCGATCGGCTGGTGTCTGACAGACTGGTAGCACGCCAGGCACCGGCCGAGGACCGCCGCGCCATCATCGTCCAGCTGACGCCGCGCGGCCTGAAAGAGTTCACCGCGATGGCCAAGGCCCACCAGACCTGGGTCGATGGCTTGCTGTCGGAATTCGACGCGGCGGAGGCGGACACGCTGATCCGCCACCTCGACGGATTGTCCAGCCGCATTCGCAACGGAGGAGCGCGCGCATGAACATGAGCGACTTCAAGCCGAAGCATTTCAACTGGTCGGCGCAGAACGGCGTCGCCGTGATCACGCTCAAGGGCGCCGAGCGGAAGAATCCGATCACCTTCGATAGTTACGCCGAGCTCGGGCAGACCTTCCGCGAGCTGGCGCGGGCTCGCGATATCAAGGTCATTATATTCGGCTCGAACGGTGGCAATTTTTGCTCCGGCGGCGATGTCCACGACATCATCGGGCCGCTGTTGAGCCGCGATATGAAAGGGCTTCTCGAGTTCACACGGATGACCGGCGAACTCGTGAAGGCGATGCGCGCCTGCCCGCAACCGATAATGGCGGCAATTGACGGTGTCTGCGTCGGCGCCGGCGCCATGATCGCGCTGTTTTGCGATATCCGCCTCGGTACACCGCAAGCGAAAACCGCGTTCTTGTTCACGCGCGTCGGCCTTGCCGGCTGCGATATGGGCGCCTGCGCCCTGCTGCCGCGAGTCATCGGTCACGGCCGTGCGTCGGAGCTGCTTTATACCGGCCGCGTCATGACAGCGGAGGAGGGCGAGCGGTGGGGCTTTTTCAATCGCATTGTCGGCGCGGAAAAACTCGAGGCGGATGCGATGGCGTTGGCGCAGCAACTCGCCGCCGGGCCGACTTTCGCGCATGGAATGACGAAGACCATGCTCCATCAGGAATTCGCAATGCCGCTCGACGCGGCGATCGAGGCGGACGCGCTCGCGCAGGCGGTCTGCATGCAGACGCAGGATTTTCGCCGCGCCTATGAAGCCTTTGTCGCCAAACAGAAACCGCAGTTCGCCGGAAATTGAACGATGATCGACCGCAGTTTCCTGCATTGGCCGTTTCTCGAGGAGCGCCATCGCGCGCTTGCCGAGCGGCTGGAATCCTGGACCGCGCAACATTGCGCGCACATCGATCACCGCGACGTCGATGCCGCTTGCCGTGAATTGGTGCACAAGCTCGGGCGCGACGGCTGGCTCAAGCACACCGCGCCGGGCGACGACCCGTCGGAAAAAATCGACGTCCGCACCCTGGCCTTGATCCGCGAGACGCTGGCGCGCCACTCCGGACTCGCCGATTTCGCCTTCGCGATGCAGGGTCTCGGCGCCGGCCCGATATCGCTGTTCGGCACGGCTGCGCAAAAGGCCCAATGGCTGCCGAAAACCCGCAGCGGGGCGGTGATCGCGGCATTTGCGCTCACCGAGCCGGCCTCCGGCTCCGACGTCGCCAATATTTCGACCACGGCGCGGCGAGACCGCGACGGCTACGTTCTCGATGGCGAGAAGACCTGGATCTCGAACGGCGGCATCGCCGGTCTTTACGTCGTGTTCGCCCGCACCGGCGAGGCCCCGGGCGCGAAAGGCCTCTCGGCGTTTATCGTGCGCGGCGACAATCCCGGCCTTTCGGTTGCCGAGCGTATCGAGACGATCGCGCCGCATCCGCTTGCACGCCTCGCGTTCAAGAACTGCCGGGTCGATGCCGCGGACCTGATCGGCGCGAGCGGCGACGGCTTCAAGATTGCGATGGCGACACTCGACGTGTTCCGCACCTCGGTCGGCGCCGCCGCGCTCGGCTTCGCGCGCCGCGCCCTTGCCGAAACGCTCAAACGGGCCAAGAGCCGCGAGTTGTTCGGCGCGCCGTTGTCGGAGTTGCAGATGGTACAGGGCCACATCGCCGATATGGCGCTCGAGATCGACGCCGCGGCGCTCCTGGTCTACCGCGCCGCATGGACCAAGGACGCGGGCGCCGCGCGCGTGTCGCGCGAAGCGGCGATGGCGAAGCTGTACGCAACCGAAGCGGCGCAGCGTGTGATCGACGCGGCCGTGCAAATCCACGGCGGCGACGGCGTGCGCGCCGGCCACCCGGTTGAGGCGCTGTACCGTGAGATTCGGGCGTTGCGCATCTACGAGGGCGCTTCCGATGTCCAGAAAATCGTCATCGCTCGATCCGTGCTTTCATCTGCCGCAGGCCGCTGACATGACAAGAAACATCAAGCTTGGCTCATCCGCGCATGTCGATACCTTCACCCGCGACAATCTTCCGCCGCTCGATCAGTGGCCGGACATCCTGCTTGATCGACCGGAATTTCAGTATCCCGAGCGCCTGAACGTCGCGGTCGAATTGACGGACCGCATGGTCGAGCGCGGTTTCGGCGACCGCATCGCGCTGATCGGCAATGGTCGTCGACGCACCTATAAGGAGCTGACCGACTGGTCGAACCGGCTGGCGCACGCGCTCGTTGAGAACTACGGCGTCAAGCCGGGCAACCGCATCTTGATCCGCTCGGGCAACAACCCGGCGCTGGTCGCGGCCTGGCTCGCCGCCACCAAAGCAGGCGCGGTCGTCGTCAACACCATGCCGATGCTGCGCGCTGGCGAGCTCGGCAAGATTGTCGACAAGGCCGAGATCACGCTGGCATTGACCGATACCCGCATCGCCGATGAGTTGGTCGCCTGCGCCAAGGCCAGCAAATTCCTCAAGCAGGTCGTCAATTTCGACGGCACCTCCAATCACGATGCCGAGCTCGATCGCATCGCGCTCGACAAGCCGGTGAAGTTCGACGCGGTGGCGACCGGGCGCGACGACGTCGCTTTGCTCGGCTTCACCTCCGGCACCACCGGCGAACCCAAGGCGACGATGCATTTTCATCGCGACCTGCTGATCATTGCAGACGGTTACGCCAGGGAAGTTCTCAACGTGACACCGGAGGACGTGTTCGTCGGCTCGCCGCCTCTGGCCTTTACCTTTGGACTCGGCGGCCTGGCGATTTTCCCGCTTCGCTTCGGCGCCACCGCAACGCTGCTCGAAACCGCGTCGCCGGCCAACATGGTTCAGATCATCGAGACTTATAAAGCGACGATCTCGTTCACCGCGCCGACCGCGTATCGCGCGATGATGGCGGCGATGGACCAGGGCGCCAATCTGTCGTCCCTACGGCTTGCCGTATCGGCCGGCGAGACCTTGCCGGCGCCGGTGTTCGAGGACTGGACCCGCCGGACCGGCAAGCCGATCCTCGATGGTATTGGTTCGACCGAAATGCTGCACATCTTCATCACCAGCCGCGTCGGCGACGCGTTGCCGGGCGCGACCGGGCGGCCGGTCGCCGGTTACGAAGCCAACATCGTCGACGCCGACATGAACGACGTGCCCGTCGGTACGGTCGGACGGCTGGCGGTGCGCGGTCCGACCGGCTGCCGTTATCTTTCCGACAAGCGGCAGAAAGACTACGTCAATGACGGCTGGAATCTCACCGGTGACGCGTTTATCCGGGACGAAAATGGGCGATTCCATTTCGCTGCCCGCAACGACGATATGATCGTCTCGGCGGGCTACAACATCGCCGGGCCGGAGGTCGAGGGGGCGTTGCTGGCGCATCCGGACGTTGCGGAATGCGCCGTGATTGGCGCCGCCGATGTCGAGCGGGGGCAGATCGTGTCGGCCTTCGTCGTGCTCAAGGCCGGCGTGGTGGCCGACAATCTGCGCATCAAGATATTGCAGGACCACGTCAAGGCAACCATTGCGCCGTATAAATATCCGCGCGTAGTGAAATTCGTCGACGCGCTGCCGAAGACGCAGACCGGAAAAATTCAACGTTTCAAATTACGAGAGCAGGCATCATGAGCAAAAGCTCGCTTGAAATTGTGCAGCCGAAACACTGGGCGGCTCCGAAAGGCTACGCCAACGGCATCGCCGCGCAAGGCCGGCAGGTTTTCATTGCCGGTCAGGTGGGTTGGAATGCGCAAGCGCAATTCGAGAGCGACGATTTCGTCGCTCAGGTCGAGCAGGCGCTGAAAAATATTGTCGATGTCCTCGCGGCTGCGGGCGGCGAGCCGCGTCATCTTGTGCGGCTTAACTGGTACGTGACCGACAAGGCCGAATATGCCGCCCGCCAACGCGAGATCGGAGAAGCCTATCGCCGGACGGTCGGCCGGCATTTTCCGGCGATGACGCTGGTGGTGGTTGCCGGGCTGCTGGAGCCGCGTGCCAAGGTCGAAATCGAAGGGACGGCGGTTATCGCGGATTAGCTGATAGCGCCGCGCGTTGCACAATGACAGGGCGGCGTGAGCGCTATTCTTTAGGCACATTGCCTAATTTCAGGGTTGTTCTGAATTGCCAAGGTGGGTGCACAGCGACACCCCCGCATTCGTTTTGGAAAAATCGCGGGTATCGATGAATTTTAATTTGTGTCGCGAAATGAAGAATGCTGCAATGCACAAGCCGGGAATTCGGGAGGCTGAGATGGCTTCTGCGAAATTCCTAAGAAGGCAAGCTGATCGGTGCGCCGACCTGGCGAAGCGGACTCACGACGAAGAGAGTCGCGAGCGGTGCGAGCAGTTACGGCGCACTTATTGTCAGCTTGCCGAGATGGAAGAACAGCAAACGGTGGACGTGAACGCGTCCTCCGGTGACTCCGACCATCGGTCGGCGGCTTAGCGGCGCGATTTCAGGTTTCGTAAAGAGGTCCGCCAATCAGCGCGTCCGAGCGACCTCTTATCTCCGAAGATATTTGCCGCGCGCTGGCCCGACGATCTTCCCGCTGTCGTAGACGAGATCGCCTCGTAAAAAAGTACTTTTCACCCGGCCGCTAAGCTCGGTGCCTTCGAAGGGTGAGTAGCCTTGCTCGGATTCAGATTCGGCGGCGTGCACCACGAAACTTTCGCGCGGATCGACGATCGCAATATCGGCGTCATAGCCCGGAGCGATATCACCCTTGCTCGGCAGCCCGAAACGTTGCGCGGGCTTCCAGCTTAAAAGCTCGGCCATGTGATTGTACGACATGCCGCGCTTGCTGCCCTCGCTGAGAACACCCGAAAGCAGATATTCGGTGCCGCCAAATCCCGATTTGGCCAGCCAGATATTCGTGGGATCGTCTTTGGACCACTTCTGCTCCGCCGAGCAGCAGGCATGATCACTGACGATCCAGTCGATCTTGCGGTCAAGCACAGCCCGCCACAGCGCTTCGACGTCTTCGCGTGGACGGATTGGCGGATTGACCTTGGCATGCACCGCGCATTCGCAATCGGTATCGAGCAAAAGATGGCCGACCGTCACTTCGCGGCGGAATGCAATATGCGGAAAAACCTGTTGCATGGTCCACGCAGCATCCACCGCTTTGCGTGAGCTCAAGTGCAGCAGGTTGATGTTCAGACAATTTGTTTCATTGGCCAGGTAGGATGCGATCCAGATGGCGAGACCCTCGGAATGCGGCGGGCGCGCAGCGCTGTAGGCATGCAAGCCGGTCAGCTTGCCTTCGCGTTCCACGATCTTGGTATAGGCGTTGAGAATTTCCGCGAGCTCGCAGTGCAGGCTGACGCTGATATGGCTGGCGAGAGCCGGGAATTTTTCCATCAAGCGCTGTGCGGAGCGCATGATGAACTCGAAATGCGCGATGTCGTAACGCTCATCAGGTCCGATCATCAAAAAATCGTTTTGCTGGGATGAGCGCCCGTGCAGCCCGTAGCCTCCGTAAAACATGAAGATCTTGAACGACGTTACGCCGTGCTCGGTAATCAAATGCTCCATTTCGTCGATATGCCCGGCCTCGATCGGCGCGATATGGAAGCCATAGTCGACCCAGAAGCGTCCCTCCGACTGCTTGAACACTTCCGGCATGAATTCGCGATAAGGGCCGCCCCGGTTGAGGTAGTAATGTCCCGTGCGCAAGTAATTCAGGCTTGAGGTAACGCCTCCCATTGCGGCGGCCTTGCTCTCTGAAACGGCGTCCTGGGCGAGCGGCGCATAAATGCCAATGTGCATGTGGGCGTCGACACATCCCGGGAACGCGAGGCGGTTCTTGGCATCGAAGACTTGCCTGGCCTGCTCGGCCTGGATGTCCGGCCCGAGCCGGTCGATCTTTCCATTCTTGATCGCAATGTCGAGGCAATCGACCGACGTCTTATTCGGGCGAACCACGCGGGCATTCTTGATGACGGTATCGAAAACCTTGTCCATACGAGACATTTCCCTGATTGACGAGCGGCCACTAATTCGGTGTCGCGCCGGATGATTTGACCAGCGGCGCCCAGCGCTCGATGTCTTCGCGCACAAAGGCCGCGAATTCCTTCGGACTGTTGCCCACGCTTGTGGCGCCCTCGTTTTTCAGCTGCTCGCGCAGTTTGGGCTCTGCCAGAGCCCCAACGATGACCGCATTGAGTCTCTCGGTGATCGCGTCAGGGAGGTGGGCCGGCGCGAACACCCCAAACCACGCGCTCGACTCGAATCCCGGGACCGTCTCTCCGATTGCCGGCAGATCCGGAAAGAACGGATGCCTTTGCACGCTGGTCACGCCGTAAGCGCGGAGTTTCCCCGCGCGGACCTGTTCGGCTCCTGTCACCAGGCTGATGAACATGAGATCGATCTGCCCGCCCAGCAGGTCAGTCAGTGCCGGCGCGGTCCCTTTGTACGGGACGTTGAGCAGATCGACGCCCGTCATCTGCTTGAATTTCTCTCCGGCAAGATGGAGTGATGAGCCGATGCCGCCGATCCCGATCGTCAGCGTGTGCGGTTTAGCCCGGGCCAATTCGATCAGCGCCTTGAGATCCTTTGCGGGAAGATCGGCGCGTCCCACCAACAGGCTTGTCACCCTTGCCACCATGGTGATCGGCGTGAAATCGGCTACAGGATCGTAGGGCAGGGTTGGATAAAGTGTCGCGTTGATGGTGTGGCTGCTGAAGCTCACCAACAGCGTATACCCATCGGGCGACGATTTGGCGACCGCGGCCGCAGCCAGATTGCCGCCGGCCCCCGGGCGGTTCTCGACCAGAACGGGCTGCTTCAATGCGGCTGCCATCGGTTCTGCAATGGCGCGTGCGATTGTATCCGTGGTGCCGCCAGCCGGAGCCCCCACCAGCAGTTTGACCGGTCGCGCCGGATAGTCTTCGGCATGGAGCGCATGCGTCACCGACAATGAAAGAATGATGACGGCAGCAAAAAAATGAAAAGTACGACCCGATTTCACGTGCCGCGGCCCTTCTTGCTGTTCGACGCCCCCGCTTCGTAGCCTTTGCCGAGTGCGATCATTTCCGGTGTGCCGATGACGTCATTAAGAGCGGCAAAGTCATACATGCGATCAAGGAACGGTTCGGAGGTGCCGTGGGTCGCCAGCGAGGCATAAAATTCGCTCGCCGTGCGCGCCAATGCGCGCACGATGGCGCCAGGGAAAATGACAAGCGAAAAACCAATCGCTTCAAGATCCGCCGCCGCGAGCGGGGGAGTCTTGCCGCCCTCGACCATGTTCGCCATCAGGCGCACGTCACCGACCGCGGGTGCAATGCGTTGAAGCTCGGCGCGTGTTTTCGGCGCCTCAACAAACAAAATGTCGGCGCCCGCGTCGCGGTAAGTGACGGCACGTGCAATGGCGCGATCGAAGCCCTCTACGGCGATCGCGTCGGTTCGGGCGATCACCAGAGTTTCACGCGAGTGCCGCGCGTCGAGCGCGGCCTTTATCTTGCCGACCATTTCGTCCGCTGTGATCAGCGTCTTGTCGTCGAGATGCCCGCACCGCTTGGGAAATGCCTGATCCTCAAGCTGGATCGCGTTTGCTCCTGCGCGCTCGAACAGACGGGTCGTCCGGCTGACATTGAGCGCGTTGCCATAGCCGGTATCGGCGTCGACGACGAGATTGGCACTCACGCGATCGCGGATCACAGCGATCGTGTCGGCCACCTCGCTCATGGCCACGAGTCCGATATCGGGACGCCCAAGCCGGGTATAAGCGATGGCAGCCCCCGAGACATAGAGTGTGGAAAAGCCGGCCTGCTCGGCCAGATGCGCGGTGAGCGCATCGTAGACCCCTGGCGCGACCACGATGGGCTTGCGTGCCAGCCGCGTGCGAAGGTTTACCGCATCAGTCATGATCACAATCCGAGATAGGCGCGTTTAAGATTGGGGTCGTCGCGAAGGTGATCTGATGTCCCGTCCAGCACCACGCTGCCATTTTCAAGGATATAGGCCCGATGGGCGACTTCAAGGCTCTGCACCACGTTCTGCTCGACCAGCAGAAGGGCGATGCCTTGCCTGTTGATGCGCTGAATCAGGGCAAAGAGCTCTTCGACCAGGAGCGGTGAAAGACCCAAAGAAGGCTCGTCGAGAATGAGCAGAACCGGTTCGGCCATGAGGCCGCGCCCGATCGCCAGCATTTGCTGCTCGCCGCCCGAGAGGCTGCCGGCTCGTTGCGTCTGCCGTTCGGCGAGACGCGGGAAAATGCTGAAGACGCGCTCACGATTTTGCCGCCGCTGATTGCGCGCGCGCCGATAAGCCCCAAGATCGAGATTGTCCCTGACACTCAGATTGGGAAAGACGCAGCGGCCTTCCGGCACGTGAATGAGTCCTTGCGAGACGATGCTTGCCGGTTTCTCTCGCTCGATCATATGTCCGCCGAAGCAGATCGAACCTTTCCTGGCGCGCAGCACGCCGGAGATCGCGCGGTTGAGAGTCGATTTGCCGGCGCCATTGGAGCCGAGCACCGCAACGATTTCGCTGGCGTTCACCACCAGGTCGACGCCGCGCAGCACCTCGGTCTCTCCGTAGCCGGCGTGAAGACCACTAATGGCGAGCAAGGGGCTAACGTCCATGCGACGCCCTCAGCTTTGCTGCGGCACCACGGCCGAGATAGGCCTCGACGACGACGGGATTTGCGACGACTTGCGCCGGCGGACCCTCAGCGATGATACGGCCCTCGGCCAGCACGAACACGTGCTTGGCCAGGCTCATCACCGCCTGCATCACATGTTCGATCATCAGGATGGTGATGCCGCGCCGGCACAAATCTCGGATGACCGGAACAATATCCCTGATTTCGGACGGATTGAGCCCCGCCAGAACCTCGTCCAGCAGCAGCACCTTCGGCTCGGTTGCAAGCGCACGCGCAAGTTCGAGCCGCTTGCGCCCGGCAACGGTCAACGTGTCAGCCGGCCGGTCGAGGAGATCGCCCAGTCCCACCTCGTGGCCGACCTGGTCGGCGGCAGCGAGCGCTGCGTCACGTGCGCGATGGTGAAGATGGGCACCAACCAAAATATTTTCGCGCACCGACAGGCCGACAAAAGGCTGCACGATCTGGAAGGTTCGAGCGATGCCGCGCCGCGCGAGGCGATGCGGCGGCTCGCCGGTAACGTCCTCGCCGGCGTAGCGGACAGCGCCTCCGTCCGCTTTGATAAAGCCGGAGATGATGGAAAACAGCGTGGTCTTGCCGGCGCCATTGGGACCGATGAGCGCGGTGATGCACCCCTCCGGAGCCGTAAGGGATGCGGCGTTGACGGCGAGCAGCCCGCCGAAGCGACAGGTGACGCGATCGACCGCGAGCAAAGGCTCAGCCATGGCGCACCTCCCCGGGGGAAGACGTGTCTGGTGCGGTACGGCGCCAAAATAACTTGCGCGTATGCGCGAGTCCGCCAATCAGGCCACGCGGTGCGAACCAGATGACCAGCACCAGCACCGCGCCATAAATAATGAGGTCGAGGCCGGGGGCATCGCCGGCCAGAAGCTTTGCGGCCTCACCCAACAACTTGACGACAAGGGCCCCGAGCAGTGGACCGAACACGGTCCCGACGCCGCCGATGATTGGCGTCAGCAGCGCCTGGATCGAAATCCAGGTGCCAAAGGCGATCCCCGAATCCACGAACAAAAAATATTGCGCGTAGAAGCATCCGGCAGCGGCCGTGATGGCGGCCGAAATAACCATCGCTGCCAACTTGACGCCGTTTGCATTAACACCGAGGGCCTTCGCTGCATCTTCATTCTCGCGCACCGCGATCAGCCATACGCCGAAACGCGAGCGTTCGATGAGTTGCGCTATGACGAGCGATGCCCCGACCAGCGCCAGGATGATCCAATAATACGCAGCGCGGCTTTGAAACTGGAGCGTCCGGATGCCCAGATCGAGTTTGATCAATGTGCCGACGCCAGCGCCGGTGATAGGGGCGACGCTCGCGATGATGCGCAGCACTTCCGCGAACGCGAGGGTGACCAACGCGAAATAAGAGCCGCGCAGGCCGGAGCGAAAGGTGATCGCGCCGAGACCGGCGCCAAGCGCAGCCCCGGCCGCAATGCCGGCCGCGAAGCCAAGCCACGCATTGACGCCGTAGCGCACTTGCAGGATCGCGGTGACATAAGCCCCGGTGCCGAAGAAGGCGGCGTGGCCGAAAGAATATTGGCCACCATAGCCGCCGAGAATGTTCCATCCCTGTCCGGCCAGCGCGATCATCAGCGCAACGACAAGGAAATTGAGCGTGACATTGGAGTGCACGACAAGCGGTACGGCGGCCAGGACGGCCAGCACGCCTACAGTCGGGATCAGCGCCTTCAAGCGCGCGCCCCGAACAGGCCGCTTGGGCGCACCAGCAGTACGACGATAAAGATGAGAAAAATGCCGATCTGGCCAAGCGACTCGCCGAGGAACAGGCCGGACAGGCTTTCCGCTACGCCGATGAGCAGAGCGCCGATCAGTGCGCCGGGCACCGAACCCATGCCGCCGAGCACGACGATGGTGAAGGCGACCAGCACGAAGGCATCGCC
This sequence comes from Pseudolabrys sp., assembly GCA_041500065.1. Lineage (GTDB taxonomy): Bacteria > Pseudomonadota > Alphaproteobacteria > Rhizobiales > Xanthobacteraceae > Pseudolabrys. The sequence continues at coordinate 1,149 of JBGQLL010000013.1, read as the reverse complement.
CACACTCGGGTTGACGTAATAGCTCGGGATCAGCAGGCAGGCGGCGATGGCGACGCAAGCGGTGCCGAGGCCGAAGGTGACGGCATAGATATGCGCGACGTCAATGCCTGTAAGTTCGGCGCCGAGTTTTTCCTTCGCGACGGCACGGATCGCCCGGCCGGTGTCGGTGAAGGTCATGATGAGCCAGAGCGCGAGCGTGACCGCAAATGCGGCACCAAAGCCGACCACGCGCGGGACAGCCAGAAACGTGGACCCGATATCGATCGTCTGGAACGCATAAGCGACATCAATGGTCCTCGTATCGGCGCGGAACGCGTAAAGCAGCACATTCTCGATGATGACGGCGATGCCAAGTGTCACCAGCAGCATGTTGCGGTCGTCACCATGCGAAGCCGGACCGATGAGGAAGCGTTGAAGGGCATAGCCGAGCACGAAGAACATGGGCGCAAGCAGGAAGACGGCGACGTAAGGATCAAGGCCCAACAGCCGAAAGGCGAAGAACGCGGCGAACAAGGCCGCACTCAACAGCGCGCCATGCGCAAAATTGATGATGTGGAGCACGCCGTAGATCAGCGTCAGCCCGAGAGCAACGAGTGCATAGATCGCGCCGATCAACAGACCGTTGAGGATCGCAGGAATCAGGATGGCGGGCGACAGCACGGTCCCAATGCTTTGAAAGCTGTTGTTGCGGGCGACGCCTTCGATGCGCCGCCCGCAACTCTATGATACTTACGCCGGCCGCGGGAACACCGGCTTCGCGTTTGCGAAGGCAGACGGCAGGATCACCTTGATGTCATTGTCGAGCACCTGCGTATTGACGGGCGCAGCACCCTCGTTCTGGCCGTTGACGAACTTGGTCGGACCGTAGGGCATCAGATGGCCGGCGAAAGTCGAGCTCGCCAGCGCGGCGGTGAGCTTGGCGCGGTCGGCCGAGCCTGCGCGCTGAAGCGCATCAGCGATGAGATTGACGCAGCTGTAGTTCATGTAGACTTCGTAGGTGAAGAACTGGTCCTTGCTTTCGACCTTCTGCTTCAGCGCCAGCGCCTTCTCGTTGCGCGGATCGAACCAGTGATTGCAGTCCATGATGTATCTGGCCGCATCGGGGAATTCCTTGACGAACTTGTAGGAGGAGGCGGCGCCGCCGAGCAC
>JBGQLL010000012.1:0-27406 GCA_041500065.1 Pseudolabrys sp. | reverse complement strand
CGCGTGCAGATGTACCCGTGTTTCGCGTTTGAATTCCATCTGATCCTGCTCAGCATCGATCCTGATCTGGGCGTGCCTGAGATCGTGCGCTACCGGCTCGGGCATGACTGTGGCACTCAGATCAATCCGAAGATCGTGCGCGGCATGGCCATGGGCGGCATTGCCCACGGCATTGGCGCCGCCCTGCACGAGGAATTTGCCTATAACGATGAAGGCCAGCTGATCGCCCAGACGTTCATGGATTATCTGCTGCCGTCGTCGCATGAAGTGCCCGCCATCGACATTATCGACCACGAAACGCCTTCACCGCACACGGTGCTCGGGCAAAAAGGCTCCGGCGAGTCCGGCTATCTCGGCGCGCCCGCGGCGATCGCCAACGCGGTCAATGACGCGCTCAAGCCCCTTGGTGTTTCGATCAATACACTGCCTCTGAAGGCGTCGAAGCTGGGCGATCTGATCGCTGAAGCGCGCGCGAAAAAGGGCGGCAAATGATCATCGACTGCCACGCCCATCTGGTACCGCCGGATCTGCTCGTCGCAATCCGCAAGAGCGCAGCCAGGTTTCCCAACGTGCGACAGATCGAGGATGGCGGCTCGCTTGCACTCGCCTTTGCCGGCGGCAAGCCGACCCGGCCGGTGTCGAAGCCACTGTCCGATATCGCAGGCCGCGTGGCGTGGATGGGCGCACAGGGTATCGACAAGCAGGTTGTGGGTGGTTGGGTCGACATGTTCGGCTACGAGTTGCCCGGCGCAGAGGCGGAAACCTGGGCACGCTTGACCAACGATGCGCTACAGGCAGCAGCCAAAGCCGACACGCGTTTCGTCCCGCTCGCAACTGTGCCGCTGGGCGACGGCGCGCGCGCAGCTTCTGTACTCAAGGATGCGTTGAAGGCAGGCTTCGCAGGCGCTATGATCGGCACGCTGCCACGCGGGGTCGGTTCAACGCTCGATGCCGCCGATCTCGAACCGTTCTGGCAGGCGGCGGACGAGACCGGCGCGCTCATTCATATCCATCCGAGTTTCGATGCCGGCGACGCGCGCGTCAACGATTTCGGGCTCGCCAACGGCCTTGGCCGTATCACCGACGCGGCCGTGGCAGTGGCGCGGCTGATCTGCGCGGGTCACGTCACGCGCTACAAAAATGCGAAATTCTTCGCGCCCATGGGCGCTGCCGCCCTCCCCTTCGTGCTCGGGCGGCTCAAGCGCAACGCCGCGATCACTCCCGGCATCGGCGATCCCGTCGAAGCGTTGTCACGTATCTATACCGACACCATCCTGCACGAGACGCGCGTCCTCAAGTTTGTCGTGGAGATGATGGGCGCGGACCGTCTGATGATGGGCTCCGACATGCCGTTCCCGATCGGCGATACCGAACCGATGAAGATCGTTGCCACCGCCGGCCTTTCGAAGGAGCAGGCCGCATCAATCAACGGCGGATTGGCAGCACGCCTGTTCCGGATTCAATGAAGAACAAATAGGATGAAAGCCAAAGGGAGGATTCACATGACACGATTTTACGCGCTCGCGTGTTGGGCGCTCATTGTGCTTGGGCTGCCTGCTCCCGCTCTGGCGCAAGCACCGGCCAAGATTCAGATCGTCGTGTTCGGTTTCCCGTCGCTCGGCGCCTTCATGCCGCCGGTGATCAAGGCCAAGAAGCTCGACGAGGCGCATGGGCTCGACATCGAATTCGTCGAGCGGCCGCCCGATGCCTACACCACGCAATTCAACTCGGGCGAGTTCAAGGTCGGTGGCAGCGCGGCGGTGCTTACCGTCGGCCTCGCCGACCAGCGCGGCGTGAAGGTGAAATATCTGTTCAATCTGTTCGACTTCTGGGGCGCGGTCGTGACCTCCAGGCCGGACGTGAAAACCGTCAAGGATCTCGAGGGGAAACAGCTCGCTGCCGCTTCATCGACCACGAACTTCGTCATGTTCGAGTTCTTTGCCAAGAAACTCGGCGCGGACGTCTCCAAGATCCAGGTCGTCAATACCGCCCCGCCCGGCCTCGTCGGCTACGCGCTCGCCGAGCGCGCCGATGCAATCCAGCTCTGGGAGCCGGCCTATACGCTGCTGAAGGCGAAAAAGCCTACGATCCGGACGCTCGACACCGACATGAGCAAGACCTGGAAAAACTTCGCCGGTGGCGAGCGCATTCCGTATCTTGGCGTCGCCGCCCATGCCGACTGGATCGCGCAGAACCAGGCGCTGATCCCCAAACTCTATGCCACCTACAAGGAAGCCGGCGACTTTATCGCCAAGTATCCGGAGGAATCGGCCGCCTTGATCGCGCCGAAATCGACGCCGGAGGATCGCGCCGCGCTGGTCTCGCTGATCAAGGCCAATGACCGGCTCGGCATGAGCGTCGTGCCTGCGGGCGACGTCGCCAGGCAGATCGACGCGGTCTACAGGGCCGGGGTCGACGTCGGCTATTTCAAGGCGGTGCCGTCGAATGACACGGTCTATACCAATCCAATGAGATGATGTGCCAATTCGTTGAGATGACGTCGTCGGTGTCAGTCCCATGAGATGACGTCGCTATTGCCAGCCTGGTGGGATATGTCGTCGGCGCCTATCCAGTAGAGTGATATGTCATCCGTACCAATCCAGTAGATGATGACGATGATGAAGAACACACGCACAATGCGCGCGCTGCAGGCCACCGCCGGCATGATCCTGCTGGCGATAGGCTGGCAGATTCTGTCGACGGTCTTCCCGCATTATCTGTTCCCACCGGTGCACGAAATCATCTCCCGCACCGTCGAGATTCTAATCACCGGCTCACTTCTGGTCGATGTTCTGCTTACGGCGGCACGTATTTTCGGTGGACTGTTCGGCGCGTTCGTTCTTGGCAACATTCTGGCGATGGTTATTGGCCAGTCGAGAACTGCGGAGAATTTCGTCGCACCGGTACTGACCTTTTTTCAGGGTATTCCGGCGCTGTCCTGGGTGGTGTTTGCGATTATTTGGTTTCACGGCATCGAATTTCGTGTGTTGTTCATCATGATCATGACCACGTTGCCCGCCTTCACCTTCCAGATTCTCGACGCTTTCCGTTCGATGTCGAAGGACTTGTTCGAGATGACCATGTCGTTTCGGCCGTCACGCTGGACGCTGTTTCGCTTCCTGATCGTACCGACCATCGTGCCGGGCATACTGACCGCCTGGAAGGTCAACCTCGGCAACGCCGCGCGCGTCGTGGTGGTCGCAGAACTGGTAGGCGCCACCGGCGGTGTCGGCTATCAGCTTTTGCGCCAGCAGCAATTGTTCGACATGGCCGGCGCCATGGCCTGGACGTTGCAGCTCGTGCTGTTCGTGCTGGTCGTGCAGCAGATCATCACCGCGATCGAGAACTGGGCCCTGCGTTATCGTGCGGTGTCCGAGCGAGCCATGTGATCGATGAGCGTCCCGGTCATCCGCTTCACGGACGTGACGAAGGTGTTCAGCCGCCCGGACGGGCGCGGCGATTTCACCGCCGTCGACAGGCTCTCGTTCGAAATCGCCAAAGGCGAGATAGTCGCGGTACTTGGCAAGACCGGCTGCGGCAAGTCGACGATGTTCAACATCGTCGCCGGCTTGATCGAACCGAGCGCCGGCGAGGCGCGCGTGATCGGCCACGACCCATTCCGCGAGTTTGATTTCTTCCGCGGCAAGATCGGCATCGTATTTCAGAACGACCGGTTGATGCCGTGGCGCACGGCGCTCGACAACGTGCTGCTCGGGCTGCAGATCCTCAACACTGATCCGAAGCAGGCGGAGGATACCGCGCGGGCCTGGCTCACGCGTCTCGGTCTTTCCGGGCACGAAACCGATTATCCGCATGCGCTGTCGGGCGGCATGCGTCAGCGCGTCTCGATTGCGCGCGCCTTCGCAGTCGACCCCGAGATTCTGCTGTGTGATGAGCCGTTTTCCTCGCTCGATGAGATGACTGCACGCGACCTGCGTACAGAATTCGTCCGGCTGGTACGACAGACCGACAAGACCGCCGTGTTCATCACCCATCAGATCAAAGAGGCGGTGGACATCGGTGACCGCGTGCTCGCATTTCATCGGCCAGCACGCATTGCTTACCAGGCGCGTTTGAACGCCACGACGAGCGACAACGACCGACAAAAAATGCAGGACGACATCATGAAAGTGCTTTCAGTCGAACCAACCGGATTGGAACACGGCACGTAAGCTATTGTTTTAGCATACGATTCGCGGCTCGTAGATTATCCCCTGTAGACCCGGTGGTATCGGGAACCTTTCGCCGATTAGCGGATTTAATTGCTCGCGGGCGCTCCATCATGACCAATGCTGGAGCGAGCGGGAGGGGTTTCTGCCCCAAGTAAACATGGCGACTGATCATGGCGTTGCAGCTCCGATACCTGCGGTAGCTGGCCATGACGTTCGGGCCTTATCGCCTTGGATCGCCTCCAGCGCATGCGCTTGCGCCGGATGAACGTGGGTTATTCGGGAGAGGTCGATGGAACAAACCACAATCGGCAACAAGAAAATCGCCAACGGTGTGCTGTCCAAAAAGCGTTCGAGCCGCCGAGCTGATGATGCTCCCGAAGTAACGTCACCAGTTGAACTGCAAAATATGTTGCAGGCGCTGCGCGCGATGCGCGCCGGTGACTTTTCCGTGAGAATGGGTGTCGAGCAGGACGGCATCCTCGGCAAGATTGCAGACACCTTCAACGATATTGTTGCCTCCAATGAACAGATGGCGCAGCAACTCGAGCGTGTCGGACAGGTTGTTGGCCGCGAAGGCGAGACGCGCCATCGGGTCAAGTTCGGCATCTCCAATGGCGCTTGGGGCGAAATGGAATCATCAGTCAACACGCTGATCGATGATCTGCTCTGGCCAACCAAAGAAGTCACCACCGCGGTTGCCGCCGTTGCGCAAGGCGATCTGTTGAAGACCGTCCGGCTTGAGGTCGACGGCCGCCCGCTTAAGGGCGAATTCCTCGAAGCTGCCAGCATCGTGAACACGATGATCAAGCAGCTGAGTGTATTCACCTCGGAAGTGACGCGCGTCGCGCGCGAGGTCGGCACCGAAGGCAAGCTGGGCGGTCAGGCGCAAGTGCGTGAAGTGACCGGCGTGTGGAAGGACCTCACCGAAAGCGTGAACTCGATGGCGAACAACCTGACCGCTCAGGTGCGCAACATCGCGGAGGTCACCATCGCTGTCGCCGACGGCGACCTTTCGAAGAAAATCACCGTCGACGTGCGCGGCGAAATCCTCCAGCTGAAAGAAGCCATCAATACGATGGTGGGCCAACTGCGTTCCACCATGAATCTTCGAAACGACCTTTACGGCGACAAGTCGATGGCGAGGAGACACAATTCGTTGCGACCAATTCGGACGACAAGCGCGTCCTTCTTGCAGAAGACGAGCCGTTGGTATCGATGATGCTAGCGGACATGCTGTCCGCTTTCGGACACAAGGTCGACGGCCCCTACAGCCGTTTCAGCGACGCCATACTTGCCGCCAAAAGCAATAATTTGCAGGCCGGCATCCTCGATGTGAATCTGGGCGGGGAAAAAACCTATGCCGTGGCCGACATACTGACCGATCGGAAAATCCCTTTCGCATTCGTTACCGGTTACGGGCCAGATAGTATCGTTTCCGCGTTTGCCCACGCGCCTGTCCTGCAAAAACCGATCGAGGCCGCAAAGCTGCACGCATTGCTGCAGCAGATCGTGCGATAGGCCGTCACACGGCGCTGACGCAGGAACCAAGCGGGCCGAAAGACGTTATTCGCGGCGCCACGGGTAATAAAGAAGAAACGCGATGACTGCGAGACAAATTCTTCTCAGCGAAAGCACCTACTGCCGCCAGCGTGCTGCTAGTTGTGCCGACCCCTTTTTGGCCGAGCAACTTCGGCAATTGGCAGAGTGCTTTGAACGAACAGCGGATACAGCTAAGGCTAGCGAACCACGCAAAGACGAGACCTGATGATCTCAGGGTTCCCATTAGCCCGTGGAACTCGCTACAATCGAGAACGCCGATGCGGAACTTTGGCTTTCCGTAGCCGAGACGCTTTGCTTCGTATGTATCGAGAAAACACCCTATGAGCACATCGCCGCTTGAACGTCACAGGTCTGTGGGGGTTGATGTTGGCGGCGTCGTTGTTGGCGGCGGCGCCCCGATTGTCGTGCAGTCGATGACCAACACGGATACCGCCGATGTGGAGGCGACCGCGCGCCAGGTGGCAGCCCTTGCAGCGGCCGGCTCCGAGCTGGTGCGCATCACGGTCGATCGCGATGAGGCGGCCGCCGCAGTGCCGCGCATCAAGGAGCGGCTCGCAACATTTGGCGTGCGCGTGCCGCTGGTTGGTGACTTCCACTACATCGGCCACAAGCTGTTGGCCGATCACCCGGCCTGCGCCGAGGCGCTCGACAAGTACCGCATCAATCCCGGCAATGTCGGCTTCAAGGACAAGAAGGATAAGCAGTTCTCCGCCATCATCGAGATGGCGCTCAAATACGGCAAACCGGTGCGCATCGGCGCCAATTGGGGCTCGCTCGACCAGGAACTCTTGACCCGGCTGATGGACGAGAATGCCAAATCGGCAACGCCACGCGATGCCCGCGCCGTCATGCACGAGGCCATGGTGCAGTCGGCCGTCTTGTCGGCGGCGCGTGCGCAGGAGCTTGGCCTGGCCCAGAACCGCATCATCCTCTCGGCCAAGGTATCGGCGGTGCAGGACCTGATCGCGGTCTATGGCGAACTGGCGCGCCGCTGCGACTACGCGCTGCATCTGGGCCTGACCGAAGCCGGCATGGGCTCGAAGGGCATCGTGGCCTCGTCTGCCGCCATGGGGATTTTGCTGCAGCAGGGCATCGGCGACACCATCCGCATCTCGCTCACGCCGGAACCCAATGGCGACCGCACCCGCGAGGTGCAGGTGGCGCAGGAACTGCTGCAGACCATGGGTCTGCGCACCTTTGTGCCGCTGGTGGCGGCCTGTCCGGGCTGCGGGCGCACCACCTCGACCACGTTCCAGGAACTGGCGGCCGACATCCAAGGCTTCATCCGTGATTCAATGCCGGCCTGGAAGACCCGCTATCCGGGGGTGGAGACGCTCAATGTTGCGGTGATGGGCTGCATCGTGAACGGCCCCGGGGAATCCAAGCACGCCGATATCGGGATCTCGCTGCCCGGCACCGGCGAGCAGCCGACCGCTCCGGTGTTCATCGATGGCAAGAAGGCCGCCACCCTGCGCGGGCCCACGCTCTGCGCCGACTTCAAGCAGATGGTGATCGACTATATCGAACGGCGCTGGGGCACGACCGCGCGGGCGGCGGAGTAAACAAGCCCCACACCTTACGTTGGCTATATCCAACCACCGCCGTCCTTGCCGCGGTTCGCAACGCTTGCCTCTTCGAGATCCAGTTCGTATTCGATACGTCGCCGCGCTTCGTCGGTGATCTTGCCGTCGCGCAAAAGCTGATAAATGAATTCGCGTTCGGCATCGATCAGCTCGGCTTTGACCTTGGCCGTTTGGCGTATTTGATCGAGGCCTTCCGTCAAATTTATGGGCAGGATCTGCACGCGGCTTTGATTGCGTGTGCGCAAATGCTCGATCGCTTCGTCCGGCAGGTCATGATCTTTTATGGCTTTCGCCAGCCGCTTCTCGACTTGCTTCAACGCGGCCTTGCGGGCGCGCAGTTCGGCCTTGATCTCATCTTTGTGTTCGATTTTCCCGATGCGGCTTAGCCCGAGCCAGCGTACGACGGAGGATAGCATCAAGCCTTGGCCGACCAGAGTAATGATGATGACGCCAAAGGTGACGAACAAGATCAGGTCGCGGTGCGGAAACGGCTGGCCATTGAGGACCGTGAAGGGAATCGCGAGCGCAACGGCGAGCGAGACCACGCCACGTATGCCAGTAAAAGCCAAGAAGAAGGGTAACTGCCAAGGCGGCGATGGGTCGCGCTTGCGCAAGCGTGAACTAAACCAGCGCGGAATGTAGGTCGCCGGAAACACCCAGAGAAAGCGCGCGACAATCGCAATCACGGTCGTCCAGATGACCGCCATAGCGAGTTCTCGGATCGAAAAGGGATGCGCTTGTTCGATAAGCGTCCGCGCTTGCAAGCCTGTGACCAAAAAAACGATGCCCTCGATCATATAGACGATCAAATCCCAGAAAAAAATTCCCTGCAGCCGTGTTGCCGAGGGGATGAGCAGCGGACCGTTCCAGCTCACGTAAAGTCCGCAAGCGACGGTCGCAAGCACACCGGAACCGCCAAGATGCGCGGGCACCCAGAAAGCGAGATAGGGCGTCATCAGGGATAACGTAATTTCGACGCGCGGTTCGCGCGCCCACTGCCGCAGACGCAGGCTAAGCCAGCCTACCGCAAGGCCGTAAAGGGTTTCGCCGATGACAATAAGGACGAATGTGCCCGAGGCGTTTTCGAGCGAAAATGTTCCGGTGCTCACGGCGACCACCGCGAAGCGATAGAGCACCAGCGCGGTGGCATCGTTCGCCAGGCCTTCGCCCTCAAGGATCACGACAAGCCGTCGCGGCAATCCGAGCTGCCGCGCAATCGCGAGCGGCGCCACAACGTCAGTCGGCGAAATAATCGCGCCCAGCAAAAATCCGACAGTCCAGTCGAACTTTAAAAAATAGTGCGTGGCCGCTGCGATCGCACAAGTGGTGAATACCACGCAACCAAAAGCTAGCAGAGCAATCGGGCGCAGGTTGAATTTGAAATCCCGCCAGCTCATGGCGACGCCGGCGGAATAGATCAGCGGCGGCAATATCACCAGCAGAACGACTTCCGGCGCGAGCTCGACTTTCGGCAAGCCGGGAATGAACGCCATGCCGATCCCCGCAACGACCAGAAGGGTTGAAGGCACAATATTCAGTCGCTTTGCGGAAACCGCGACCACCGCAAGTATCGCCAGCATGAAAAGCAGCGTCTGTACGGTCTCAGTCATCGATTCAGGACTTACACGTTGCCTCAGATCAGGTTGGAAATGATATTAACGGTCAAGGCGATCACGGAGACATTGAAAAAGAATGCCAGCGCGCCATGTACCGTCACGATGCGGCGAATGACTTTGCTGGTGATCACGACGTCCGATACCTGCGAGGTCATCGCAATGACCAGCGAAAAGTAGAGAAAGTCCCAATAGTCGGGTGATTGTCGGCCGGGAAACGTCAGGCCGCCGATCGCGTGATCGCCGCGCTCGCCGTAATATTCGTGGGCATAGTGCAGCGCAAAGATCGTGTGCACGAATGCCCACGACACGAAGATGGTGACCATTGCGATTGTAATGCCGAGCCCGCTACGGGGTTGCGACGCAACTTTAGCGATTCCAAGTTCGGCGACGATCGCCCCCATGATCGCAAGGCCGGAGAGACCAGTGAGGACCAGCAGCGCCACCGCGCCTTCGTCGTCCTCCGCGGCGCGGCGCCGGATCTCGTCAATGCCGCACGTGACCATCAGCTGATAAACCAATACCAGATACAACACGACGCCGATGTCCCAACCGAGGAGCAGCTTGGTCGCCATGCTCCAATCGGTCATCGCCAGCCCGAGGGTCACCGCCATGCCGACGGCGATAGAAATCAGCAATCGCGCATGCAACCGCGCGAGGCGAACCGGCAAAATGGGTCGAGCGACAATCTTGCGGGCCACTGGTGCTCCTTCTACGTCGTTCGCTCAGCGATGAAGCGTGCGGCGGCGCGCAAAGTATCGGCTTTCGTCCCGAACGGCGCCAGTGCTGCATCGGATTCCGCGATCAGCGCTTTAAGACGAGCGCGAGCGCCGTCAGTTCCGAGCGCGGCAACCAGTGTGGCCTTGCCAGCCGCCGCATCTTTGCCGGCGGCTTTGCCGAGCGTCTTGGCATCGCCTTCAACGTCGAGAAGGTCATCGGCGATCTGGAATGCCTGGCCGATTGCGGTGCCATAGCGGTCGACGTTAGCGCGTGCCGCGGGGTCCGCTTGTCCAAGAATTGCTCCTGCGCGGCAGGCAAATTTGATCAGCGCCCCCGTTTTCATCGCTTGCAGCGTCGCGATCTCCTTCTCGCTCAACGTGCGTTTTGCCTCGAAGCGGCCTTCAGCTGCGAGATCGAGCATTTGCCCGCCGGCCATGCCACCAAGTCCGGAAGCGCGGGCAAGCTCTGCGACGAGCGCGACACGTACCGCTGGGTCGCCATGTACTTCGGCTCGCGCCACCACATCGAAGGCAAGCGTCAGGAGCGCGTCGCCGACGAGAATTGCAGTCGCGTCATCGAAAGCCTTGTGGACGGTCGGCCGTCCACGACGCAGGTCATCGTCATCCATAGCCGGAAGATCGTCGTGGACCAGAGAATAGCAGTGCACCAGCTCGAGTGCGGCGCCTGCCATCAACGCGCCCGTCCGCACAGCACCGAACACCGCGGCTGTCTCAACCAACAAGAATGGCCGCAAGCGTTTGCCGCCATCGAGCGCTGCGTGGCGCATGGCCGCGACAAGCCGAGGCGGGCGCGAAATTTCGCCATCGAGCGTTGCCTCGCCGAGGAGCTGCTTGAGCAGAATTTCGGTCTCGGCAGCAACCCAGGCGAGCCGGGCGGTAAAGTCGTTGATACCCTTGTTCATCGTGGCATTGTTAGCCGTTGCACGTGATATCGCAAAGTGGGCACCGGGTAGCGGATCGATTGGGTTAGTTTCCACCGTGGACCGACCGGCCAAAAAACCAGCGTCTGCCCGTATCTTTCCGCGGCTATTGCGCGCGGTCGCAATCGCCATATTGGTCGTGCTCTTCCTGCCATATCTGATCGCGCCGCTCTACGCGGTGATCGATCCGTTTTCGACGGGCATGCTCTGGCGGCGCTTGAGTGGAGCAAGGGTCGAACGTCATTACGTACCCATCGCACGCATCTCACCATCGCTTCCACTCGCGGTGATCATTGCCGAGGATGGCCGCTTCTGCAGCCATCACGGAATAGATTTCACCGAATTACGTGAGGCTCTTGCCGAAACGGACGACATCGACGAGATGCGCGGCGGTTCGACGATCACGCAGCAAGTGGCAAAGAACCTGTTCCTTTGGCAGGGCCGCAGTATTGTCCGCAAGGCGCTGGAGTTCCCGCTGGCTCTATGGATCGATCTGGTTCTTCCGAAACGACGAATTCTTGAAATTTACCTCAACATCGCCGAATGGGGTCCCAATGGCGAATTTGGCGTGGAGGCAGGTGCCCGACGCGCCTTTGGTAAATCGGCTCGAGATCTCTCCCGCTACGATGCTGCGCTGCTGGCGGCGGTCTTGCCCAATCCGGTCAGCCGCAACGCGCGGCAGCCTGGGCCAGGTTTGCGGCGATTGGCAGGGCTTTATGTCGGCCGAATGGCACAGGCGCCGGCAGCCGCCGCATGCCTGCGGCAAAGCCACTAGCCTTGTTGCGAACCATCATCTATAAGCCCGGCTTCAAATCGACATATCGCGCTTTTTCAGGAGTTTCGTCCCATGGCTGTGCCGAAAAGAAAAACCTCGCCGTCGCGTCGCGGCATGCGCCGTTCCGCCGACGCGCTCAAGCGGCCTGCCTACGTCGAGGATAAGGATTCCGGCGAATTGCGTCGCCCGCACCATATCGACCTGAAGACCGGCATGTATAAAGGCCGTCAGGTTCTCAAGGCGAAGACCGAGGTCTAGGAAAATAACAGGCGCCCGGAGGCAACGCAGCGCCATGTCCATACTCGGCTTTCCGCTGCTGCTGGTTCCGTTCGCGATCTACAACATCATCGCGTTTTTGATGCCGGGCGTGACATGGACCGGCGTGATCACCACCGTTCACTTGGCGTCGGGTTCTGACTGGACCATGTCAGCGGGCGACATGCTCGTTGCACTCGCAATCTTGCTGCTGTGTGGCGAGGTGCTGAAGTCAACCCGCATCGGAATTCGTACCATTGTCGACCATGCGCTATCGCTGCTTCTGTTTCTCGGCATGCTGGTTGAGTTCATCCTGGTCCAGCAGGCTGCCACCGCGACTTTCTTCCTCCTGCTCGTGGTGAGCTTCATCGATGTGCTCAGCGGCTTCGCGGTGACTTTGCGCTCGGCTCAACGAGACCTTACGGTTGAGGGTGTCGAGCGCGCTTCGTCCTGATCGTTCCATCTTCCTGGTTTTGCAATGAGCCGCGATTTTCAGCTGCCTGGCCGCTCGCCCGTGATCGCCTGTGAGGGCATGGCGGCAACCTCGCATCCACTCGCGACGCTCGCCGCGGTCGATGCATTGCGCGCCGGCGGGAGTGCTGCCGATGCCGCAGTGGCTGCGGTTGCAGCGCTGTGCGTGATCGAACCGCATATGACCGGCATCGGTGGCGACTGCTTTTGTCTGATGTCTCAGCCGGGTAAGCCGATCTGGGGCTACAACGGCTCTGGTCGCGCCGGCGCGAAGGCGTCCGATCAGGCTCTACGTGCCAAGGGACTAAGCGAAATCGGCAATTCGATCCATGCGGTCACCGTGCCGGGTGCGATCGAGGCCTGGGAGGCGATCCTGAAAGCGCATGGCCGCTTTGGTCTCGACCGTGCACTTGCACCGGCAATCAAATATGCCGAAGGCGGATTTCCTGTTGCTGCGCGTATGGCGTGGGATTGGCAGAGACACGTCGGCAAGCTCAAAGCCGACCCCGGGGCGTCCAAGCACTATTTATTTAACGGTGCCGCGCCCAAGGAAGGCGATGTCATCCGCTTCCCGGCACTTGCCGCTACCTTGAAGACCATCGCTGCCAAAGGAGCGCGCGCCTTCTACGAAGGTGAGATCGCCGATGACATGGCGAACACGCTTGGCGCGCGTGCATCTTTTCTCACTACGGAGGATTTCTTCCGTCATCGTGGCGAGGCCGTTAAGCCGATTTCGACCAACTATCGTGGGCTCGACCTGGTTGAGATCCCGCCGAACACGCAGGGGCTCACGGCGCTGGTCATGCTCAATATCCTGGAGAACTTCGACCTCGCTGCGCTTGATCCGTTCGGCGCCGACCGTTTCCATCTGGTTCTGGAGGCTGCGCGCTTAGGCTATGCCATTCGCGACACCCACATCGCAGATCAAGCGCATATGCGTAGGACGGTCGCTGATCTGCTCGACAAGAAGTTCGCCAAGAAACTCGCATCGCTTATCGACATGAAAAAGCGGGCGAAGGTGCCGAGCGCACCAGCGCCCGGCAACGATACAGTCTATCTTACGGTGGTCGACCGCGACCGCATGGCGGTGTCAATCATAAACTCGCTCTACTCCAGCTTCGGCCTTGGCATCTGCACTGAGAAGAGCGGCATCATGTTAACCAATCGCGGCGCCTGTTTCACGTTGGAGCCGGATCACCCCAATACATTTGGTCCCAATAAGCGGCCAATGCACACCATCATTCCCGCACTTGCCATGCGCGATGGCCGCTGCGACATGAGTTTTGGCGTGATGGGCGCGCACTATCAGCCAATGGGTCACGTGCAGATCATCCTCAATATGCTCGACTATGGCATGGACGTGCAGCAGGCGATCGATGCTCCACGTTTCTTTTTTGAGGGCGAAAAGACTGATGTCGAGCACGGCACACCGGCAGCGACTATCGAAGGATTGAAGGCACGCGGGCACGATGTCGTGATGGCAAGCTCTCCTTGGGGCGGCGCGCAAACGATCAAGATCGATTGGGATCGCGGCGTGCTCATCGGCGGCTCGGAGCCGCGAAAAGACGGTTGTGCACTCGGTTATTAGACGGCGAGTGCGGCGGCGGCCCGATAGGCGGCTACCGCCACATCCGGTTCGGCGCGGCGACGCTCCCGCGTCTGCGGATGCTGGTCTTTGGTGGCGACGAGCTGGGCGAGAAACGGAGCGTAGCGATAGCTGAGCATCCGCTCAGCTGAACCGGTCAGGGACGAGAGCGCGACCAGCGCGCGGCTTTCAACGCACTGCTCGGCGCAATCCGATTCAACACACACCGCCGAATCGGATTGGCTTTCGGGTGTATCGAATCCGTCAGGTCGCATCGCGATACCGTCTCAATTCAGGACAACCAGTCATCGTTCGTCATTTAATGGGCAAGTCGCATGCCGCGCGCCGTTAACCGCGCCGGCGCCAGAAAAATTCCGGCTTTTAATATTTGTTTGGCGAAATGCCCCAACTTCGCAGGCGCACACGTCACGCCAGGTAACGTTTACGCGTTCCAAAAAGGAGCAATTGTGAGCCGCCTTGTGACCGCGGCGTCAATGGTAGCCGGCTATTCCTTGCCGAGCTTATCCAGGCGCTTCTGCATCTCGTCGAGCTGGCGCTTGAGCTCATCCATTTCGGTGCTCGAACCCTGCGGCTTGTCTGATGGTTTGTTCTGACCGCGCGCAAATGGCGCAAACATGGCGAATGTTTTCTCAAACATTTCCATATTCCGCCGTACCTGATCCTCGAGAGGGCCGAAAGCCCCGACGCCGAAAGCCTGCGCCATCTGTTCGCGAAACTTGCCCTGTTCCTTCGACAGCGATTCAATCGAGGCTTCCAGGAAACGCGGCACCAGCATTTGCATGCTGTCGCCATAAAACCGGATCAGCTGCCGCAGGAAAGTGATCGGCAGCAGACTTTGGCCTTCCTTGTTCTCTTGTTCGAAAATTATCTGCGCGAGCACCGAGCGCGTGATGTCCTCGCCGGTCTTGGCATCGTACACGACGAAGTCCTCGCCATTCTTGACCATCGCGGCGAGGTCTTCGAGCGTCACGTAAGTGCTAGTGCCGGTGTTATAGAGCCGCCGGTTGGCGTATTTTTTGATTGTGACCGGCTCTTTGTCTTCTGACATGTTGACTGCGTTTCCCCTGCCAAGGCTTTGAGCATAGCCAATTTCCGCTTCTATGGGCCACCGTTTTGTGGCGGCGCGGCAAACGACGGGAGATCATGGTCTCCCTTGCGGAAAGCTCGAAAAAGCGCCAATTGTCGCGGATATCCAGGTGGCAGGTCGTGTTGACAGACCCATGTGGCCTGCCGAGGATGTGGCAGTGCCGAAGGCCAGCCCCGCCCATCTACGACCGTAACAGGAGCTTCTGATGAAAGACGATATCGTCATTGTGAGCGCGGCCCGCACGCCAGTCGGGGCTTTCAACGGGGCATTCGCGAACCTGCCGGCTCATGAACTTGGCAGGGTTGCAATCAAGGCTGCGCTGGAGCGCGCGGGTGTCGAAGGTGGCCGCGTCAGCGAAGTGATCCTGGGGCAGATTCTGACTGCCGGACAAGGCCAGAATCCGGCGCGTCAGGCCTCGATTGCGGCGGCCATCCCGGTGGAGACCCCTGCGTGGGGTGTGAACCAGCTGTGCGGTTCAGGCTTGCGCGCGGTCGCGCTCGGCTATCAGGCGATCCTCAACGGCGATAGCGAGATCGTTGTGGCAGGTGGTCAGGAGTCGATGAGCATGGCGCCGCACTGCCAACATCTGCGCTCGGGCGTGAAGATGGGTTCGTTCGAGATGATCGACACCATGATCAAGGATGGTTTGTGGGATGCCTTCAATGGCTACCACATGGGCAACACCGCCGAGAATGTCGCTAAGCAATGGCAGATCACGCGGCAACAGCAGGACGAATTTGCTGTCGCCTCGCAGAACAAAGCCGAAGCCGCGCAGAAAGCCGGCAAGTTCAAGGACGAGATCACGCCAGTGACGATCAAGTCGCGCAAGGGCGACGTCGTGGTGGACATCGATGAATATCCAAAGCCCGGCGTCACAATGGATTCGATTGCCAAGTTGCGTCCGGCCTTTGACAAGGAAGGCACCGTGACGGCGGCCAACGCCTCTGGCATCAATGACGGCGCCGCTGCGCTGGTCCTGATGAAGGCGAGTGAGGCTGCCAAGCTTGGCAAGACCCCACTCGCACGCATCGTGTCGTGGGCACAGGCTGGCGTCGACCCCGCGATCATGGGGACAGGGCCGATCCCGGCCTCGCGTGCCGCGCTCAAAAAAGCCGGCTGGAAGAAAGACGACCTCGACCTGGTGGAAGCCAACGAAGCCTTCGCCGCGCAAGCCTGTGCGGTCAACAAGGATCTCGGTTGGGACACGGCAAAGGTCAACGTCAATGGCGGTGCCATTGCCATCGGGCACCCGATTGGTGCCTCAGGCGCTCGGGTCCTGACGACCCTGCTTTATGAGATGCAGAAACGCAACGCAAAGAAGGGCCTTGCCACGCTCTGCATCGGCGGGGGCATGGGCATCGCAATGTGTGTCGAAAGGTAGCCCTTTCGGCAATCGAATTTACGTCATGGCCGGGCTTGTCCCGGCCATGATGTTTTAAGAAGATGGTCTAGAGGGGTGGAAATCATGGCGCGCGTTGCATTGGTTACGGGTGGAACCCGCGGGATCGGGGCGGCAATCGCCAAGGCCCTGAAAGCTGGTGGTTACAAGGTTGCGGCCAATTATGGCGGCAATGACGAGGCCGCGCAGAAGTTCAAGGCCGAATCCGGCATTCCAGTTTTCAAGTGGGACGTGTCGTCCTACGAGGCCTGCGCCGACGGCATCAAGAAAGTCGAAGCTGAAGTCGGGCCGATTGAAGTGCTGGTCAACAATGCCGGCATTACACGCGATTCCATGTTCCATCGCATGAAGCCGGAACAATGGACGGCCGTCATCAACACAAATCTTGGTTCGCTGTTCAACATGTGCCGGCCTGTGATCGAAGGCATGCGGGAGCGCAAGTTCGGTCGCATTGTCAATATTTCCTCGATCAATGGACAGAAAGGCCAGGCGGGGCAGACCAATTATTCCGCCGCCAAGGCCGGCGAACTCGGGTTCACGAAGGCGCTCGCGCAAGAAGGTGCACGGTCGGGCATTACTGTGAATGCGATTTGCCCGGGCTATATCAATACCGAGATGGTGCAAGCCGTACCGAAGGATGTGCTGGAGAAATCCATTCTGCCGCTGATCCCAATCGGGCGGCTGGGCGAGCCGGAGGAAATCGCGCGTTGCGTCGTATTCCTCGCCTCCGATGATGCCGGCCTGATCACTGGCGCCACGCTCAGTGCCAATGGCGGGCAATTTTTCGTCTAGGTGTCATCGAATCCCATGAAGGCATTTCTGGTCGGAACAACTATCGTCGGTCTTTTGGTGCCGTCGATCGTCCGGTCCGTGTCAGCACAGGACATCGATTCGCGATGCAAAGACGTTTTCGACAAGGTTGCCTGCGAATGCGCGTTGCAGAATGGCGGGCGGGTCATTCCTCCTCCGGTCGGCGTCAAGCGTGAAGGCCTGAAGTTGCGCCCGCGGGAAGGATCGACTCAAACTCTCGATGGCGGACAAGTCGCGTTTCCCAAGTACTTCAGGAGAGATGGCTTGAAGGTCCACAAGAGCCGCGCTCTTGAGGGCTATCTGGCGTGCATGCGCAGTAATGGCCGCAAATAGAGTCTAAGGCAGCTTCGGCGGTCTTATTCAGCGGCGGCGTTTCGTCTTCCGTTTGGCCTGCAACCTCTTCGGCGCACGAATCTTTGCTTTTTGCGGACGCCAAACATTTTCGGCTTTGTCGAGTCGAACATTCCAATATTCCCAGGCGCGCGCGACCGGACCAGGCCGTAAATTGTATTCACCGGCGAGCCGTGTCTCGGCCGAATTGAGCGGCGAGACGTGGCCTAGCGTATGCGCCTGAATCTGCAGCGCGGCGTTGCGCGCCGTATAAATGGTGCGAAATGTGAGCTCTTCCAGTGTAACCCCGGCAACAGTCGCGCCATGGCGGCGCATCAGCACGATCCAGTTCGGCCCGAGCGCGCGCGCAAGTGAAGCGCCTTCTTCCGGCTTCGCTACGATCAGAGTGGTGTCACCGAATTCATCGCGAGAATCCCAAAACGGCACTTTCTCGCCCAGCGTGGCGCCGAGATGATAGACCGGCTTCAGCTCGGCGCCGGAAATGCAGAACGGCAGAATGGACGGTGCATGGTGATGACACACTGCATTCACGTCCGGCCGCGCCTGATAGATGCCGCCATGGATCACTCGCTCGCCGTAGAGCCGCATGTCGGTGTGCTTCACCGGCTGCGAATCGAGCGTAAATTCGAGGATATCGTCGGTCTGCACCAACTCAGGCGCGCGCGACCGCGACATCAGGTAACGTTGCGGGTCAGTGGGGTGGCGCATGGTGACGTGGCCGAAAGCGTCGAGAACGCCTTCATTGGCAATCATACGGTTCGCGCGCGCGAGGAGTTCGCGCGCTTCATCTAGTTTTATCGCCACGGCATTTCCCCTTTACTCTTCATGATGCCCGGCCTTGTGCGGGCATCCGCGTCTTTACACCATGAAACAAGACGTGGATGGCACGCGCAACTCGCGTTTACGCCAGTTGCGCCCATATTTTAAGTGCGGTGACAAGCCCGGCCATGGCGGCTAGCCGCGTGGCGACCAGTCCTTGTGCGCCAGTTCGAACCCATCAAAGGAGAAGCCGGGCGCGACAGTGCAGCCGGCGAGGGTCCAAGGCCCGAGGCTTTCCGCGGCCTGCCAGGCGCGCGCCGGCACTGTCACTTGTGGAACTTCGCCGGCGTGGATATCAGCGCCGAGTCGAAAGATTTCCTCCTTCGCACCATCCACCAGTTCAAGCTTGAGCGGCGCTCCGGCGTAATAGTGCCAGATCTCAACCGCGTCGATGCGATGCCAATGCGAACGCTCGCCACGCGCCAGCAGGAACAGGATAGCGGTTGATGCGGGACGGCCATCCACCTGGCGCGAATCGCGAAAGGTCTCGCGATAGTGGCCACCTTCCGGATGCGGCTTGAGCTCAAGCGCGCGGATCATCTCGTCGGCGGTCGGTCTATGCATACGGTGGCTAGAATTTATTTTTCCGCGCGCGGATTTCAGCGAAGACTTCGGCCGCGGGCTTGCCCGCCATGCCGATGCCGGCTGCCACTTCGGGCACGTCGGCGCGCAGGAACGGGTTTGCCTGTTTTTCCTCGCCGATCATGACCGGAATCGTCGCTTCGTTCCGCGAAATCTGCTGCTTTGCCTGTGCTTCGCGTGCCGCAAGCGCCTTGTTGTTTGGCTCGACAGTGCGGGCAAATTTGATATTCGCGGCGGTGTATTCGTGTCCGCAATATATCTCAGTATCGTTCGGCAGATCGCGCAGTTTGGTGAGCGACCGCCACATTTGTTCGGGCGTACCTTCGATGACGCGGCCACAGCCAATCGAGAACAGCGTATCCCCAACGAAAGCCAGCTTGTCGCCGTGAAACCAATAGGCGATGTGGCCAAGCGTGTGCCCTGGAGTCTCGATGACATTGCCAGAGAGCGTACCGACCTTGACCTTGTCGCCCTCCCGCACGGTCTCGTCTACCGCCGGAATCTTTGAAGCTTCGGCGGCCGGCGCCACCACACGGCATTTGTATTTTTCCTTTAGCGCTTTGATACCGTCGGTATGGTCTGCATGGTGATGAGTGACCAGAATGTCCGTCAGTTTCCAGCCGGTCGCCTTGAGCGCTGCCTCGATCGGTGCCGCCTCAGGCGCGTCGATTGCGGCTGTGGCGCCACTTGCAGCGTCATGCAACAGCACGCCGTAATTGTCGGATCGGCAGAGAAACAGACGGGTTTCCGCGGGCATGGCCTTGGTCCTTTTCGCATCCTGGAACAGGTTAACCGTATCATGTGGGCGAATGTTGTTGCACGTCCGGGCATTCCGTAGTGTTAGCGGTTTGCTACGCTGTTTCGTGGTAGTTTTGCGGCATGTCGATTGACGTCGTGGACCTACGAAATTTCTACGGCCAAAGGCTGGGGGTCGTCGCCCGCCGGTTCATCGGCCGCGGCATCCGTTCGCTGTGGGGCGATACGTCCGGACAGCGTGTGCTTGGTATCGGCTACGCGACACCTTATCTCGGCCTGTTTCGCGAGGAGGCCGAACGATGCCTTGCGCTCATGCCCGCCGGGCAGGGCGTCGTGAAATGGCCAACCACGCGCCCGGCGCTGTCCGCGCTGGTCGACGAAAACGAATTGCCGCTCGGCGACTCCGCGGTCGATCGCGTGATGCTGGTGCACGCGTTGGAAATGACAAACGACCCGGGCGCGTTGCTGCGTGAAGTGTGGCGAGTGCTGGCGTCCGGCGGACGGTTGTTGGCCGTGGTGCCAAACCGTCGGGGCCTATGGGCGCGCATGGACACCACACCGTTTGGACACGGTCGGCCCTATTCGCGCAGCCAGATCAACCAACTCCTGCGCGAGACCTGGTTTACGCCGACCGGATGGAGCGAGGCTCTCTACGTACCGCCGATCGCACGCGGCTGGTTCCTCCGGTCCGCGGTAGCATGGGAGCGCACCGGAGCGACGCTGTCGGCACCGTTCGCCGGCGTGCATCTGGTCGAAGCGACCAAGCAGGTCTATCGCGCGATACCGGCACGGCGCGAAAAGCGGCGATTGGTGCCCGCGCTCGAGCCAGCGCTGGCGCCATCACCGGGTGCATGATTCGATGAGATCGATAAGCTCGGTTTAGTCCGGTTGCCGAGGCTCGTCACCGCCGCTGTCGTCTTGTGCCGGCTGAGGTGTCGCGCCTTGCTGATGGCCGCCCCCAAAATCGGGCCGGTCGGGCCGGAACCCGCCACCACCGCGATGGCGTCGACGGCGACGATGCATCCCGAAGCGATCTTGACCACGATCACCCTGGTCGTGACCGTTCGGCCCCGGATTTTGTTGAGGTTGTCCGCCGCCTGTTATGAACGCCGGCAAGCCGCCGACCTCTTGTCCACCTTGTCCACCTTCATGACCGCCCTGCTGGTTCGGCTGTTGATATGGCTGCGGTTGGTGTTGCGGACGGTTCTGCACCTGTTGGTCGCGGGGCGGGAACGGCTGGGCATCACGCGGCAGATAGGGCTGCTGCTGAGGTTCTCGCGGGCCGTAGCTTGGTTCATTTTGGCCCATGAAAGGTTGGGCTTCATCGTCATCGCCGTCAAAACCCTCGTCGGTGTTTTGCTGGCTGGGCGCACCCTGCTGCTGCGGTTGCTGGTTGTAATATGGGTTCTGCTGACGGAACTGTTCCTGCGCGGCAGCGATCAGGCGAAAATAATGCTCGGCATGCTGATAGTAGTTCTCAGCGGCAACCGGATCACCAGAACTCTGTGCGTCGCGCGCGAGCTGGATATATTTTTCCGCGATATGCGAAGCGGTGCCGCGGATTTTGACGTCGGGACCGTTTGATTCGTAAACACGCGTCAATGGATTTTGGCTCTTGCGGTGGTTGCCGCGTCCGCGCATGCGCTTTTGACCGTTTCTCATGATGTCCCTGTTATCGCCTTTCGCCCGTTTCGGCGTTCGCCGCCGAACGCTCCATCAAACTGCAAGTCCATACAAATCTCATCGCGCGGCCGGACCTGCACTCGTCATCCGCGCCAATGGTCGAACCGTTGTGCTCTTTATCGCGATAGTCGCAGCAACCCCATAGCCACGGTCTCAGCCCGCGGCGTTGCCAACCTCTCGTTACGCGCACCGTCTTAGGTTTCGAAAATTGATGCGCCCAACCGGTGAAGCATCCAAACCCGTATCTGGCGATTTCGTTTGCCGTCTATTCGAAGTCGGCTCTTCGTCATCCGCCTTGCGCCACACCTCATCAAGCTTCTGCTCGAGGGTCCATGGCGATGCAACCGTCACGGGTCGATTCCGTAAGCGGAAGCTAGTCGTTTCCGAGATATAATCCAAGCGATTTTTTTGCTGATAATCGAGCTCTGCGGTTTTCGTCAGGTGGGAATGCGACACACTCATGGCACGAAACCTGCGCCAAGTACGCGCGGGATCCCGGCCAGATCCTTGCGTGCAGTACCGACAGTTAACCCCGCATTAGTGAATAATGCTCGGACTGCCGCCTCCTGGCCCGCACCAAGTTCGACAAACAACCGTCCGCCTGGCGCCAAAAGGCGTTTGGCGTCCGCTGCAATGGCACGGTAAGCGGCAAGCCCATCGTCGCCGCCATCAAGTGCCACCACTGGATCGTATTCCCGCACCTCTGGTGCAAGGGTGGCAATCTCGCCATGCGCGACGTAGGGCGGATTCGAGACGATCACATCGAATGGGCCTTGAATATGCGAAGCCATGTCACAGGCGACAAAGTTGCAGCGGCCCCCGAAATCAAATTTTGCAGCATTAGCTTGTGCGACTTGCAGAGCAGCTTCGCTGACGTCGGTTCCGGTGCCGGTCGCATTAGGCAACTCGTGCAGTAGAGCCAACAGCAGTGCACCCGAGCCGATTCCGATGTCGAGGATGCGCAGCTTTTCCATTCGAAGGCCGCCGCGGACGACATAGTCGAGCGCGCCTTCAACGATAGTTTCTGTCTCTGGCCGTGGGACGAGCACGTCGGGGGTCACCGCGAGCGCGAGACTCCAGAATTCTTTCTGCCCAACAATGCGCGACACCGGCTCGTGCTTCAGTCTGCGTGCGGCTAGCACCGACACCACCGCTATTTCTCGTGCTTCTAAAATTCGATCCGATTGCGCGATCAAGCGGGCGCGGTCGAGGTGCAACGCGTGGCCGATAAGCAAGCGCGCATCGGCGTCAGCCTCTTCGATGCCGGCAGGACGAAACGCCTGCGCCACAAGGCGGATCGCTTCGGAAACCGAGGCACCGTCCTTCAGCCCGGGAATCGTCCTCACGCCACGCCTTCGGCAGCCAGCAATTCGGCCTGATGTTCGGTTACCAGTGCATCGATGACTTCATTTAGCGCCTCGCCTTCGATGATCTGCGGCAGTTTGTGCAGCGTCAGATTGATGCGGTGATCCGTCACGCGGCCTTGCGGGAAATTGTAGGTGCGGATGCGCTCGGAGCGATCGCCCGAGCCGATCTGCCCGCGCCGATCCGCCGCCCTCTCCGCATCACGTTTGGTACGCTCGGCGTCATAGAGCTTGCTGCGCAGGTAACCCAGCGCCTTGGCCTTGTTCTTGTGCTGCGATCGTTCCTCTTGCACGAATACAACGATCCCACTCGGAATATGCGTGATGCGGATGGCCGATTCGGTCTTGTTAACGTGCTGGCCGCCGGCACCTTGTGCGCGCATTGTATCGATCTTCAGATCGGCATCGTTGATATCGATATCGACGTCTTCGACTTCGGGAAGTACGGCGACGGTGGCTGCGGAGGTGTGAATACGGCCGGACGCTTCAGTATCGGGCACACGCTGCACGCGATGCACACCCGATTCAAATTTAAGCTTGGCGAAAACGCCACGACCGCGCACCGAGGCGACGATTTCCTTGAAGCCCCCCTTGGTGCCTTCGCTGACAGACAGAATTTCCGTCTTCCAGCCCTGCTTTGCCGCATAACGCTCGTACATTCGAAACAGATCTCCGGCAAAAAGGGCGGCTTCGTCGCCGCCCGTGCCAGCGCGGATTTCAAGGATCGCGTTGTGGTCATCCATCGCGTCCTTCGGCAGAAGAGCCAACCTGATTTGTTGCGCTAATTGTTCCCTGCGTTCTTGCAATTCGTGCCGTTCAACGTCCGCAAGCTTGCGCATTTCAGCATCCGTCGATGAATCATCAACGAGGGCCAAAAGTTCCGAGATCTCTTTATCAGTGTCGCGATAGGCCTTGATTGTTTCGACGATCGGGCTGAGTTCGGCGAACTCACGCGACAATTTGACGTAAGCTTCAGGACCTAAGCCGCTGGCGAGCTCGCTTTCCACCAGCGCGTGGCGGGCGAGCAGGGCGTCCAGCTTCTGTTGCGGAAGGATAGTCAAAGCTGCAACCCCTCAGCCGCCGCAAAGCCTTCGAGTTTATGGCGGATAGAGACGCTGCCGACCGGCTGCTCAAGGCAGGGCAACAGCATGGCCTCGCCCTTGCGACAATCGAGGTCGAGCAGGAGTGCCTTTACTGGACCGACTGCGGACGGTGTAAGCGACAGCGTGCGATAACCAAGAATGGTGAGGGCCAAAGCACCGATAGGCTGGGAGGCGAGCTCGCCGCACAGCGTCACCGGCTTGTTGTGCTTCTTTGCCGTGTCCACGATGTCCTTGAGCGCGCGCAGCATCGGAGCCGACAGTGGATCGAACCGTTCCGATACGCGCGGATTGCCACGATCGGCGGCATAGAGGAACTGCATCAGGTCGTTGGAGCCGACCGAAAGGAAATCGACCCGCTCCAGCAATTCGTTGAGCTGAAACAAAAGCGAGGGCACTTCGACCATGGTGCCGATCTCGACCCGCTCCGGCAGCTCGTGACCATGCCGGCGCAAATGAGTCAATTCGACTTCGACGAGCGACTTTGCCTTGTCGAATTCCTCCACAACGGCAATCATTGGGAACATCAGTTTGAGGCCGCGCCCGCTCGCCGCGCGCAACAGCGCGCGCACCTGACTGCGTAACAGACCGGGCCGGTCGAGACCGAGTCTGATCGCCCTCCAGCCCAGCGCAGGGTTTTCCTCTTCGATATTGCGCATGTACGGCAGCACCTTGTCGCCACCGATATCAAGAGTACGGAACGTCACCGGTTTTTTCCCGGCCGCGTCCAGCACCGCCCGATAAAGCGCCAGTTGTTCGCCAGTGCGCGGCAACGTGTCCGCAACCATGAACTGCAGTTCGGTGCGGAACAGGCCGATTCCTGCGGCGCCGGTGTCCTCGATATGAGGGAGATCGATGGTAAGGCCGGCATTGATCATAAGCGCGATCTTCTGGCCATCTTTGGTAATACAAGGTCGTTCCCGTAGCGCGCGATATTGTGCTTGCCGGCGCGCGCGCAACTTCACACGCTCGCCGTAGGACGCCTGGATGTCCTGCGGCGGGCGCATGTGAATATGGCCGGTGGATCCGTCGACAATGATGGCATCGCCAGGTTCGACTAGACCGGTGGCATTGTCGATCTCGCCAACGGTCGGAATGCCAAGCGCCCGTGCGACGATCGAGACGTGCGAGGTCGGCCCGCCTTCTTCCAGCACCAGACCGCGCAGTCTTTTTCGGTCGTAATCAAGCAGCGCCGCCGGGCCCATGGAGCGCGCCACGACGATGGCGTTTTCCGGCAGTTGCTCCTTGGTCGGCGCGTGATCCTGGCCCATCAAAACGCGCATCAACCGGTTGGCAAGATCGTCGAGGTCATGCAGACGGTCGCGCAGATAGTGGTCGGAAGCACGCAGCATGCGCGCGCGAGTATCGGACTGTACGCGCTCAACGCCGGCCTCCGCGGTGAGGCCGGTTGTTACCGCTTCGCGAATCTTGTGAAGCCAGCCCTGGTCGTAAGAAAACATTCGATAGGCTTCGAGCACGTCCCGATGCTCGCCGCCATCGGCGACATCGCGGTGTTCGACCAGCCGATCCAGATCTTCGCGCAAGGTGGCAATGGCGGCATCGAGCCGTTTAAGCTCATGTGGCACATCGTCGGCGATGACGTTGGTGACAACCACGCGTGGCTCGTGCAGCACGACATGACCGAGAGCGATACCCTCGGACAGCGAACTACCGACAAGATGCATCGCATGTCGGGCGACAGGCTCTGCGCCCGGTTGGGCGAGCGAAGATAGCTCGCCAGATGCGATCATCTCGGCGAGTACCATCGCCGTCGTTTGTAGCGCCTCTTCTTCTTCCTCGGTGTAAGTGCGCCGCGCGCGGTTCTGCACGACCAGAACGCCAAGCGTGTTGCCCGCGCGCAGAATCGGCACGCCTAGAAACGAATGATAGATTTCTTCGCCGGTTTCTACGCGATAAGAAAAGGCTGGATGCGCCTGCGCATCCGAAAGGTTCATCGGATTGGCCTCGCTAGCGACCAGGCCGACGAGTCCCTCATCGGCCTTAAGTACGGTTTGGTGGACCGCTTCGCGTTTGAGGCCTTCGGTGGCGTATAGCTCGAGCGTTCCGTCTACGCGCAGGACGTAGACAGAGCACACCTCGGCCACCATGTTGGCGGCGATCAACACGACCACCTTGTCGAGGCGATCCTGCGCGCTGACCGGCTCCGCCATTACTTCGCGAAGCCGGCGCAACAGCACGCGCGGACCGCCGAGCGCGCCACGCATTATTGAGGTCCTCTGGCCGCGGCTTGGGCCGCAGCCTCATTACGGCCAAAACGTGTACGAATAGCGACCGCCAGATCCGGCATCGGCGGCCGCTTACGAGTCAGGCTATAGCCAATGGTCTATGCAAGGGGCAAGCCAAAGTCTCAGGCTGCCCCTGGCGGAGTCTAAGCCTTATCCAGGCCGTAGAGCGTATGAAGGGTGCGCACCGCCAGGTCGGTTTGGGTGGCTTTGATCAGCACCGAAAATTTGATCTCGGAGGTGGTGATAGCGAGGATATTGATCTTTTGCTCGGACAGGGCCTTGAAAGCCTTGGCTGCGACGCCGGCGTGGCTACGCATGCCAATGCCGATAACCGAGACCTTGGCGACGTCGGTTGCCCCATCCAGCCGCGCGTAACCGATCGATCCCTTGGCCTTTTCGAGGGTAACGCGGGCGCGTTCGTAGTCGGCCGAGGGCACCGTAAAGGTGAGGTCGGTGGTGGCGCCGTCGGCCGAAACGTTCTGCACGATCATGTCTACGTTGATATTACTCTCGGCGAGAGGCCCGAAGATTGCGGCGGCGACTCCGGGTTTGTCCTGCACGCGGCGAATCGAGATCTGCGCCTCGTCCTTTGAAAAGGCGATGCCAGTGACGACTTGCTGTTCCACGATGTCTCCTTCGTCGCAAATGAGTGTGCCGGACGGTGGCTTGGAGGGATCGATGTCCTCCGGCTTTTCGAAGCTTGAGCGCACGAAGATGCGCACATTATGTACCATACCGAGCTCAACCGAACGGACCTGCATGACTTTCGCGCCGAGCGAGGCTAGCTCGAGCATTTCCTCATAGGCGATCTTGTCCATCCGGTGAGCCTTCGGCACCACCCGGGGGTCGGTCGTGTAGACGCCATCCACGTCGGTATAGATGTCACAGCGTTCGGCGCCGATCGCGGCGGCGATCGCTACAGCTGAGGTGTCGGAGCCCCCGCGGCCAAGCGTGGTGACTCGTCCTGTCTCCTTGTGCATGCCCTGGAAGCCGGCGATGACGGCGACCTGGCCGTGCTCCTTGAAACGCTTGATCAGTTCGGCGCCATTCACGCCGAGAATGCGAGCAGCGCCATGTGCATTGTCGGTCAGGATCGGCAATTGCCAGCCTTGCCAGGACCGCGCGTTGACGCCCATGCCTTCGAGCACGATCGCGAGCAGCCCGGCTGTGACTTGTTCGCCGGTGGCAACGACCGCGTCATATTCGCGGGCATCGTGCAGCATGGCGGCTTGCCGAGACCATTCAACCAGCTGATTGGTCGCGCCGGCCATGGCGGAGACTATGACGGCCACGTCGTAGCCGGCATCGACCTCACGCTTGACGTGGCGCGCCACGTTGCGGATGCGGTCAAGATCGGCGACGGACGTTCCGCCGAATTTCATCACCAGCCGAGCCATGACATTCCTGAATGCGCAGAAAGGCGCTAACAAGCGGCCGACGTGAAACGTTAAAGCCCCGAGCGCCAGCCCCAAAAGGCGCGTATACATACCGGTGGGGTGCGGCAACCGCAACAT
>JBGQLL010000011.1:0-29195 GCA_041500065.1 Pseudolabrys sp. | reverse complement strand
CTAATCGCGAACACGCGTCCCTTGAAGGCAGCATAGGTCGGATCACCGCGCTCGCGCACGCGCGATACCCAGTCGATGGCATTCTTGAGCATCGGGGTAACCGAAGCGCTGTATTCCGGACTGGCAATGAACACACCATGGTGCGCCATGATCATCTGCTTGAGCTTGACCGCATTGGCGGGCGGGCCTTCGCGCGCGTCGAAATCGGCCTCGTAGATCGGTAGCGGATAGTCGGCGAGCGAAATGCGGGTAACGTCGACGTCGAGCAACGTCAGCTCTTTAGCCGCCAGTGCTGCCAGCTTGACGTTATGCGAAGCGGTGCGTGTCGAACCCGGCAAGACCAGAATTTTGGGGATCGGCATCAACGGCTCCGCTTTCGCGGGCGATGACACCACACCATCAGCGGCCGCGATAGACCCACACGCGTGCCGGCGGCAGGTTCATCCAAATCAGCTCCGAGGCTTCCGCCCGCACGCCTGATAGCCCTTTTGGAATCGGCGGCAGCATCGCGTAGGTGAATTGCACGAATGGCGCGCCCGTCGCGAGCAACGTCATCGCGTCGGAAATCAGACGCAACCGTGTGCGCAATGGTTTGGTGACCAACGGAAGACCCGACACGATCGCGGCAGCCGGTTCGTTCACATAAGTTTCCAGCAAGCGCCGCAGCCGATACGCGTCGCCTTGCACGACTGTCGCCTGCGGGTAACGCGAACGTAACAGCCGGCAGAAATCAGGATTGAATTCAACCAGGATCAGCCGCGCGGGATCGATGCCTTGCTTGACGAGCGCTTCAGTTACCGGACCGGTGCCGGGGCCGAGCTCGATCACAGGACCTTTTGCTTCCGGGTCGACGTAGCGGGCCATCGCACGTGCGAGCACCCGGCTCGACGGCATTACCGCGCCAGTCGATATCGGCTTCTCAATCCAAGAGCGGATAAACTGCACCTCGTCATCGAGACGCAGACTCTTTTTTTCGACTCGGGCGAATGAATGTGAAGGCATTTGATGCGAGGTCACGCGTACAAGCGGCGGGCCTCGCCGCTATATAAACGGGTATAGGGACCGAAGCAGAGGGTCAAGATAGATCAACCCGATTGGCTGCCCCGGCTTCCAAGACCGTCAAGAAACTCTTTGACTCGACTGAAGAATCCAGCCGATTCCGGCTGAGTCGCCTCAGATGACAGTTTTTCGAACTCCGCCAACAGCTCGCGCTGGCGTTTGGTCAGGTTTTGCGGCGTTTCCACCGCTACTTGAACGTACATGTCGCCGGTTTGTTTCGTCCGCAGCACCGGCATACCTTTCCCGGTCAGTCGGAAGCGGCGCCCGGTCTGGGTGCCGGCCGGCACCTTGACCCGCGCCTTGCTGCCATCGATTGCCGGCACTTCGAATTCGCCGCCCAAAGCGGCGCTCGTCATCGAAATCGGCACCCTGCAATGGAGATCGGCACCGTCGCGCTGAAAGAACTCGTGTGGCGCCACTTCCAGAAAAATATAGAGATCACCCGCCGGACCACCGCGCAAACCGGCCTCACCCTCGCCTGCAAGCCGAATGCGGGTGCCGTCTTCGACGCCAGTCGGGATATTGACTGAAAGCGTGCGCTCACGCGTCACGCGACCGCCGCCGCCACAAACCTTGCAAGGGTCGTCTATGACCTGCCCGCGGCCATGGCAGGTCGGGCACGTGCGCTCGAGCGTGAAGAAACCCTGTGCGTGCCGGATCTTGCCCGCGCCGCCGCAGGTCGCGCACGATTTTGGCTTGGTTCCAGCCTTGGCGCCGCTGCCCGAGCATGCTTC
This sequence comes from Pseudolabrys sp., assembly GCA_041500065.1. Classification (GTDB taxonomy): domain Bacteria; phylum Pseudomonadota; class Alphaproteobacteria; order Rhizobiales; family Xanthobacteraceae; genus Pseudolabrys. The sequence continues at coordinate 27,402 of JBGQLL010000011.1, read as the reverse complement.
GCACGTCACCGAGGTTGGGATGCGAATTTGTGCGGTCTTGCCTGTAAAAGCCTCGTCGAGGCTGATTTCCATATTGTAGCGCAGGTCGGAACCGCGCTCGCGGCCGGAGCCGCGTCCGCGCACGGACCCCATCCCGAAGATGCCTTCGAAGATGTCGGCAAAAGTAGACCCAAAATCAGCGCCGAAGCCGTGCGCGCCCATTCCGCCTTGTTCGAAGGCCGCATGCCCGAAGCGGTCATAGGCGGCGCGTTTGTCGCCGTCCTTGAGTACATCATAGGCCTCGTTGATTTCCTTGAAGCGATGCTCGCAATCTTTGTCACCCGGGTTGCGATCGGGGTGATGCTGCATGGCAAGCTTGCGGAACGCCGCCTTGAGTTCGATTTCGCTGCAGCTGCGGGTAACGCCCAGGACCTCGTAGTAGTCGCGCTTGGACATCCGTTCCGCCCTAATTCACCGGACAGCCGTACTTGATTCGGCCCCGCACCGTCCCTGGAAAGATGCACCCCCGGACGCATGCCCGGGGGTGACATATTTCGTGGGGTGACCTGCGCATGGCTCACGCCCTGCGATCAGGCGGACTTCTTTTTGTCGTCGTCGACCTCGGTGAACTCCGCGTCGACCACGTCTTCCTTTTTCTCACCCGGAGCTGCGCCTTCGCCACCAGCACCCGGAGCGTTTTGCGCTTCTTGCTGCTGCTTGTACATGGCTTCGCCCAGCTTCATCGAGGCCTGCGCCAGCGTATTGGTTTTCGCCTGAATCGCCGAAGCGTCGTCGCCTTTGAGCGCCTCTTTCAGATCGGCAATGGCGTTTTCGATTGCGCTGCGCTCGGCATCGCCGACCTTTGAGCCATGTTCGGACAGTGCCTTCTCGGTGGAGTGCACGAGTGCCTCAGCATGGTTCTTCGCCTCAACCGCGGCTTTGCGCTTCTTGTCCTCTTCAGCATGCGATTCCGCGTCCTTGACCATCTTTTCGATGTCAGCTTCGGACAGTCCGCCCGAAGCCTGAATGCGGATTTGCTGCTCTTTGCCCGTTGCCTTGTCCTTGGCCTGAACATTGACGATGCCGTTGGCATCGATGTCGAAGGTGACCTCGATTTGCGGCACGCCACGCGGCGCCGGCGGAATCCCGACCAGATCGAACTGGCCCAGTATTTTGTTGTCTGCCGCCATCTCGCGCTCGCCCTGGAACACCCGGATGGTGACCGCGTTCTGATTGTCCTCGGCAGTAGAGAACACTTGCGACTTTTTGGTCGGGATAGTGGTGTTGCGGTCGATAATACGAGTGAATACCCCGCCCAGCGTCTCGATGCCGAGTGAAAGCGGAGTCACGTCGAGCAACAGCACGTCCTTGACGTCGCCTTGCAGCACGCCGGCCTGGATGGCCGCGCCGACGGCAACCACTTCATCCGGGTTGACACCCTTGTGCGGCTCCTTGCCGAACAGCTGCTTTACGACTTCTTGCACTTTCGGCATGCGTGTCATGCCGCCAACCAGCACGACCTCATTGATCTGCGCGGCCGAGATGCCGGCATCCTTGATCGCTTGCCTGCAGGGTTGCATCGTCTTCTGAATCAGATCGTCGACCAACGCCTCGAACTTGGCGCGGGTGAGCTTCATGGTCAGGTGCTTCGGCCCCGCCGCGTCCGCCGTTATGAAGGGCAAATTGATCTCGGTCTGTGTCGTCGACGAGAGTTCGATCTTTGCCTTTTCGGCCGATTCCTTGAGGCGCTGCAGCGCAAGCTTGTCGCGACGCAGATCGATGCCTTGCTCTTTCTGGAATTCGTCGGCGAGATAATTCACGAGCCGCATGTCGAAGTCTTCGCCGCCCAGAAACGTGTCACCGTTCGTGGACTTCACCTCGAACACGCCGTCGCCAATTTCAAGAATCGAAATGTCGAAGGTGCCACCGCCGAGGTCATAGACCGCGATAGTGCCCGTCTTTTGCTTGTCGAGGCCGTAAGCAAGCGCAGCCGCGGTCGGCTCATTGATGATGCGCAGCACTTCAAGACCGGCGATTTTGCCAGCATCTTTGGTGGCCTGACGTTGCGCGTCGTTGAAATAGGCCGGAACGGTAATAACGGCCTGCTCGACTTTCTGCCCGAGATAGGCCTCCGCCGTCTCCTTCATCTTTTGCAGAATGAACGCGGAGATCTGCGAGGGCGAATAGGTTTTGCTATCGACCTCCACCCAAGCGTCGCCGTTCGAAGCCTTGCTGATCTTGTAAGGGACAAGTTTCTTGTCCTTTTCGACCATCGGGTCCTCGTAGCGCCTGCCGATCAGGCGCTTGACCGCGAAGATCGTCTTTTCGGGATTGGTTACCGCCTGGCGCTTAGCCGGCTGACCGACGAGGCGTTCGCCATCGTCCGTAAAGGCCACGATCGAAGGCGTGGTGCGCATGCCTTCGGCGTTCTCGATGACTTTCGGCGTCTTGCCTTCCATGACGGCGACGCACGAATTGGTGGTGCCGAGGTCGATGCCGATGACCTTGCCCATGGTTCTTCCTCTCAAATTGCGGCAGGCCGGTCGGGCCGCTTTGGCGCCCGAGTGGGGAATGTCAGCGGCTCATCCGCAGACCCCCGGTCCAGCCCCCTGGATACGCGATTCGCCGCATTTTCGCGGCTTACTGGCTCATATAGGAGGGCCCGGGGGGGCCGCAAGTCAGCCGGTCACGAAATCGCGAGTCACCGGCAGCAATGCGCTTTGGATGGTTATCGGGCCATTGCCGCACCAGATAAGGCCGGCTAGTCACGCACCACGATCTCTCAGAAAGCCCCGATGTCCATGCTTTATCGCTTGTTCATTTACCTCTTTGCAGCGTGGTTAGGCCTGGGCCTGGGCCCGTCGGTCGCCGCAGAACCGGTCTTCCCGCCCGGCCTGCGGATCGGGCTTGAGCCGCCTGGCGATTTGAAACTAAGCGCCCGTTTTCCAGGGTTCGAGGACAGCGATCGCAAGGTCGCGATCGCAATCCTCGATCTGCCCGCCAGTGCATATCCTGAACTTGAAAGCGCGGCCTTTACCAGGCTCCCGCAGGAACTCCAGAACGTGAAGCGGGAAAGCTTTCCATTCGAAAACGGCATTGGCTTTTTGATCAGCGGCACGGCGCAACAAAACGGCGTCACGCTGCATCGGTGGTCCTTACTGGCACAAGCGGTCGGAGCAACTGCTCAAAACCTTACGATGTTGATCAATGTGGAGGTGCCCGAAGCGGCGCTATCTGTGTATTCCGATGCGGTCGTCCGCAAGGCGCTCGCGAGTGTTACATTCCGTCCAGCGCCGATTCAGGAGCAGCTCAGCGCGCTGCCGTTTAGATTCGGCGATCTGTCTGGCTTTAAGGTCATGCAGGTCATTCCAACGGGCAGTGTGATCCTGGGCGACGGGCCGCCCGAAAATACTAGCCCGCAACCTTTCATGATCGTTTCGATCGAGCGTGGCGGACCCGCCGAGGCTGCCGATCGTGGCATTTTCGCGCGTGACCTGCTTGCCAACACGCCGGTGCGCGATCTTGCCGTGCAATCGGCAGAGCCCATGCGGATCAACGGCGCGCAGGGTCACGAAATCCGCGCGCAGGGCAAAGGGCCGGCAGGCGATCCGGTGTCGCTGGTGCAATGGATACGGTTTGGCTCTGGCAGTTTTTTGCGCATGATCGGCGTGAGCCCTGCCGATAAATGGGACCAGTCGTTCGCTCGTTTCAGAGCCGTACGCGACGGCATCACTGCGCGATGAAAAGCTACCGGGCCGCGTCGTCGGGCTGCGGATTGTCGTTTGCGGAGGCCGGCGATTTCGGCGCGGCTTTGCTGACCGCTACAAGCGCCGGCCGCAAAACGCGGTCGCCGATCATATAGCCGGCCTGGATAACCTGTGCGACCTGGCCCGGCGGTTGATCAGAGGTCTGCACTTCGTACATGGCCTGATGGACGTTCGGATCGAACTTCTCACCTTGCGGCGAGAATTTTTTGACACCATTCTTCTCGAGCGTTTTAAGCAGCTCCCGCTCGGTAATTTCGACACCTTCGATAAATGCCTTCACCTTCGCGTCCGCTGCTTCACGCAGCTCGGGGCCGATCGCCCCGAGCGCGCGATGCATGTTGTCCGCAGCAGCCAAGACATCGCGTGCAAACCCCGCGATGCCATAGAGCCGCGCGTCGACAACCTCGCGCTCGGTGCGCTTGCGCAGGTTTTCCATCTCCGCGAGCGTACGCAGCAGCTTATCCTTGAATTCGGCCGCTTCGCTCCTGGCCTCAGCCACGGGATCGCCCGCCTCGGCGGTAGCAGGGTTATCGGTCTCGGCAGCCATGGTTTCAGCCTGGCGAGCGGTGGGGTCCGTCATCAAATCCATCCTCGGCAATATCCGGATGCCCGGGATATCAGGGCTCCGGCGTGAAAAATCAAGCGCTTAAGGTGTCAGCAACCGGCTCACGACCCGTGCGGTGTAGTCAACCATGGGAATGACGCGGGCGTAATTAAGCCTAGTAGGGCCGATAACGCCGATCACCCCCACAATACGGCCTTTGCTATCGCGATAGGGGGCGACGATTGTGGAAGAACCGGAGAGTGAAAACAAATTATTCTCCGAGCCGATGAAAATGCGAACGCCATCGGCACGCTCAGCCCGACCGAGCAAGTCGATGACGCCGCGCTTGGTTTCCAGCGCATCAAACAATGAACGCACACGTTCCAGATCCTCAAGCGCACGAAGGTCTTCCAGAAGATTGGCGTGCCCACGTACGATCAATTGGCGATCTTCGCTCTCGCCGCCAGACCAGCTGGCCAGACCTGCCGCGATCACCTTCTGGGTGAGCTGGTCGAGTTCCGCCTGCCCTTCGGTCACCGTTTTTTCGATTTCGCCTTTCAGTTCTGCCAGCGTCTTTCCGCGAATGCGGGCATTGAGAAAATTGCCAGCTTCCGTAAGCGACGAAGTCGGCAGGCCGGCAGGAATGTTGAGCACGCGGTTTTCAACCTGCCCGTCCTCCGCAACCAAAACGGCCAGCGCCCGTTCCGGCTCCAGTCGAACGAATTCAACATGCTTGAGTCGAACGTTGATTTTCGCGGTAAGCACAACACCGGCCGACCGGGTCAAGCCCGACAGCATTTGCGAAGCTTCAGTGAGCACGGCTTCAATCGACTTTGCTGTGCCTGTGCCCGCCACCTGTGCCTCGATCGACCGCCGATCCTGTTCTGTCAGATCGCCGACTTGCATCAACGCATCGACAAAAAACCGCAGGCCGAGTTCAGTCGGCAGCCGGCCGGCCGAGGTATGCGGGGCATAGATCAGTCCAAGTTGTTCCAGGTCCGACATGACGTTTCGAACCGAGGCGGGCGACAGCGTAATCGGCAGGAGCCTGGACAGGTTGCGAGAACCGACCGGTTCGCCGGTTGCGAAATAGCTCTCGATAATCTGGCGGAAAATCTCGCGCGAACGCTCATTGAGCGCCGCCAGGCTCACCTGTGTCGCGCCAATCGGTATATCGTGGGATGCCAAGGGCTAACTCCTCGAAACTAGCCAACAATTGACCATTGGGGCGGTCTTGTTCAAGCCGGGTGTATGAGTATGGTGTGCACCCAATATCAGGAGCATGCCAGATGCGGCCGAGCCGCCGACAAGTCGATGAACTGCGGGCAGTATCGCTCGAGCGCGGGGTGGTGAAATACGCCGAGGGCTCATGTTTCGTAAAATTTGGCGACACTCACGTGCTGGTGACCGCCAGCCTGGAGGAGCGGCTGCCACCTTGGCTCAAAGGCCAAGGCCGGGGCTGGGTGACCGCCGAGTATGGCATGCTGCCGCGCGCCACCTCAGAACGTACCAGACGCGAAGCGAGCGCCGGCAAACAGGGCGGTCGCACTGTCGAGATTCAAAGATTGATCGGACGCAGCTTGCGTTCTGTGGTCGATCTGCCGGCCCTGGGCGAGCGGCAGATCACGCTCGATTGCGACGTAATCCAGGCTGACGGCGGTACTCGCACCGCGTCGATTACCGGCGCCTGGGTCGCACTCGCCGATTGCCTCAACTGGATGAAGACGCGCGACATGATCAAGGCCGAGGTGCTGCGCGATCATATCGCCGCGGTTTCCTGCGGCGTATGCAAGGGCACGGCCGTGCTCGATCTCGACTACGCCGAGGATTCCGAAGCCGACACCGATGCCAATTTCGTCATGACCGGCGCCGGCAATATCGTAGAAATCCAGGCGACGGCCGAGAACATCCCTTTCAGCGAAGACCAGTTTGCGGCGTTACTCGCGCTCGCGCGCAAAGGCATCGAAAAGCTGGTGGGTTTGCAGAAGTTAGCGGTCCCATAAGCGCGGGCGTCATCTTTTGACCCGTCATGCCCGTGCTTGTCGCGGGCATCCACGTCTTATAGCACTCGATAAAAGAAAGGGCGTGGATGGCCGCAACAAGTCCGGCCACGACAAAAATGTCCAGAAAACTCACAGGCACGGTGGTGATCGCCACCCACAATCCAGGCAAGCTTAAGGAAATGCGCGAGTTGCTCGCGCCTTACGGCGTGGGCACGGAGTCGGCTGCGGAGCTCGCGCTGCCCGAACCGGAAGAAACCGGCAAAACCTTCGGCGCGAATGCACGCATCAAGGCGCTGGTCGCTGCCCGAGCGAGTGGAAAGCCCGCGTTTGCCGATGATTCCGGATTGGTCGTCGATGCGCTCGACGGTGAGCCTGGCATTCATTCCGCCCGCTGGGCGGGGCCTGATAAGGACTTTCGTGGTGCGATGAACCGCATTCAGACGTTGCTGATCGAACATGGCGCCAAGTCTTCCGAGCAGCGACGCGCACATTTCGTCGCCGCGCTCTGCATCGCCTGGCCCGATGGCCACGTAGAAGAATTCGAGGGGCGCGTTGATGGAATCGCAGTATGGCCGCCACGGGGCGACAAGGGTTTTGGCTACGATCCGCTTTTCCGGCCTGACGGGTTCGACCGTACTTTTGGTCAGATGAATGCGGAAGAAAAGCACGGACTGCCGCCGCAGGGCCAAGGCCTGTCGCATCGTGCGCGCGCGTTCATGAAACTCGCAGCGGCCTGTCTATCCAGGCCTTGAACTTGTTCCGATCGTTACAATTTTAATCAACTGTTGTCAGCCAGACCCTTGCCAATCTAGCTGCCGCGCGCGGCGCGGACTATGATGCTTAACATGAATTTAAATGCGCCTTTCGCTGTCTATGTGCACTGGCCATTCTGCCTGTCGAAGTGCCCGTATTGCGATTTCAACAGTCACGTGCGCCACGGCGGCATCGACGAAGCACGCTTTGTCCGCGCCTATGAAACCGAAATTGCCGCGACCGCCGAGCGCGTGCCTGGCCGTACCGTGTCGAGCATTTTTTTTGGTGGCGGCACGCCATCGCTAATGCAGCCGTCGTCAGTTCAGGCAATTCTCAATTGTATTGGAAAACACTGGACTATCGCACCGGGCGTCGAAGTGACGCTGGAGGCAAACCCGACCAGTGTCGAGGCAACGCGTTTTCGCGGATTCCACGCAGCCGGCGTCAACCGGGTCTCGCTTGGCGTGCAAGCACTCGACGATGCTGCACTAAAAGAACTCGGACGTCTGCATAGTGCGCAAGAAGCGCTTGACGCGGTTGCGGTCGCTCGATCTATTTTTGAGCGCTACTCATTCGACCTGATTTACGCTCGGCCGCGACAAACGCCGGAGGCGTGGGCCGCTGAGCTGAAGCGCGCCATCGCAGAAGCCGCCGAACATCTGTCGCTCTATCAATTGACCATCGAGCCGGACACGCCGTTCTTTGGCCTGCACAAGGCCGGCAAGCTCCCGGTGCCTGATGAAGACCTCGCGCGCGATCTCTACGATCTCACGCAAGCCGTTTGCTCCAATGCCGGCCTGCCAGCCTACGAGATTTCCAATCACGCGTGGCCCGGAGCGGAATGCCGACACAATCTTGTCTATTGGCGCGGACACGACTACGCGGGCGTCGGGCCAGGCGCCCATGGACGGCTGACAATTGACGGCCGTCGCACCGCAACCGCGACCGAGAAACGCCCGGAAGCTTGGCTTATGCATGTAGAGGAAGGCGGCACAGGCCTGACCGTCGACGAAAAGCTGACATCTGGTGAAACTGCCGACGAATATCTGCTAATGGGATTGCGGCTCGCCGAAGGCATCGATCCGGCCCGCTATAGCGCGCTATCCGGCCGCGCGCTCAATCCCAAACGAATTTCCATATTGCGCGAGGAAGGGGCAGTCGAAACGACCGCCGATGGCCGCCTGCGCGTGACGAAGAGCGGTTTCCCGCTGCTCGACGCGGTGGTCGCAGATCTCGCCGCTTAGGTTGATTATGTCCCCGGCTGGAATGAACGCGGCGCCGGACTCACGACCTGACCGCCGGACGGCGTAACGCGCATCACAGCGAGACCACGCTCATTGGGCCCGTCGGGACGAAAACGAAAAACACCGTCGATGCCAGCGAACCCCGACGGATTGGTCAATACCTGCTCGCTGAATCGCTGCGGGCCTTGCGTCTTCACAAGCGCCGCGACCAACGCGACCGCATCATATGCGAGCGTTGCCGTGCGCACCGGATCCTGCCCAAAGCGCGCTCGATAGCGCCCCGAGAAATTTCGGAACCCGGTTGATTCGGGTGCAGCATACAAGCCACCGTCGAGCGCCGCCGTCGAGAAGATGCGGGGATCGTCCCAGAGTCCGGTGCCGAGTAATTGGTCCCGTTTGAGATTGACGCCGCTGGCGGCAAGCGCTTGCACGACTTGCGGCACGGCATCGGCACCGTCAGGGATGAAGATGCTGTCGACCTGGTTCGCGGCTTGCGCTACACGACGAGCGGCATCGGCCATTCTGTTTGCGTCGGGCGGATATTTTTCCAACGCCAGCACACGGCCGCCACGACGGGACACTTCCTGCTGGAATGCCGCTTCCACGACGGTACCGTAGGCGTTGTCTGGCAGCATCGCCGCGAATGAACGCTTGCCTCGCGAGATTGCAAAGTCAACGATGCGGCGTACGTCCGTCTCCGGCAGGAAACTCAACAGATAAATGCCACGTCCAGCTACGCTGGCATCGGTCGAGAATGCGATCACTGGGATATTGCGCGCGCGCGCAACTTGCCCGACAGCACTGACCGACTGCGCGAACAGCGGGCCGATGATTATTTCTGCACCTTCGGAGATCGCCTGCTGGGCGCCGTTTTGCGCGCCTTGTGGCGTACCGCCGTCATCTTTCACCAGCAGCTGGATGTTCGGGCTTTTGAATTCCGCAAGCGCCATTTCGGCAGCGTTTTTCATCGACTGCGCCGCAACGCCAGCGTTACCTTGCGCGGACAGCGGCAGGACCAGACCGACACGGACTTGGCCTTCGCCGACGGATGCATTGGCGGTCGTCTCCTCACCTGGCTGGAGCGTGGGCGCCCCACCCCCCAATTGCGTGGTGCACGCCGCAAGAACTATTGCTGTCGCCGCAATGGACAGAGCTGTTCGCAGGCGAATCCACGCGGACGCCAAGTCCCCCTCCCTAAGCAACAAGTCAGGCATGGTCGCTCCCCCAGCGACAATTCTGTGTCAGTCGTAACCGGTATCTCCCAAAATGTTAAGAGTATGAATGGGCGATAGAATTTGTCACCGATGACGCGCCATAGGTGTCCGTCTAGAGTGCCGATTATGGCATCTGAAGGCAAAGCGCGGCGGCGCCGCTATGCCCCGTTTGGCACTGCAATTGAGGCGGCCGAGGCCACCGCTGGCCTCTATCTGGTCGCCACCCCGATTGGAAACTTGGGCGACATCACCTTGCGCGCGCTCGAATTGCTCGCCAGCGCCGATGTCATTGCTTGCGAGGATACCCGCGTCACCCGCAAACTCACCGAACGCTATGGCATAGACACCCCGCTCACGCCCTACCACGAACACAACGCCACCCAGGCGAGGCCGAAACTGCTTGCGCGCCTTGCTGCTGGACAAACCGTCGCGTTGGTATCGGACGCCGGCACGCCGTTGATATCCGATCCCGGCTACAAGCTGGTACGAGCGGTCGGCGAGGCTGGTCATACAGTGACGGTGCTCCCTGGCGCGTCAGCGATCTTGGCTGCATTGTCGATCGCGGGACTGCCGACCGATCGGTTCTTTTTCGAGGGTTTTTTGCCAGCCAAGCAGGCAGCACGCCAGAAACGCATTGCGGCACTCGCAAATATTCCAGCGACTCTTGTGCTTTTCGAGAGCGGATCGCGCGTTGCCGCCATGCTCGCCGATCTTGCCGCCGTTTTCGGAAACCGCGCGGCGGCTGTTTGCCGTGAGATGACAAAACTGCATGAAGAAGTGAAACGCGGCGACGTAGCGGCATTGGCGCATGAATATTCGGCAGGCGCGGAGACACGCGGCGAATTCGTAATCGTGGTGGCACCGCCTCGCGATGATGAGGAAAAAACGGACGATGTCGACGACATGCTTCGGCAGGCTTTGGCGCGTGTGTCCGTCAAAGACGCTGTCGGTGAGGTCGCACTCGCGACCGGGCGTCCACGCCGCGAGGTTTATCAGCGCGCGCTCGTGCTTGCCAGGAATAGCGGTGATGACGCGCAGTGATCGGCCGCCACGTCCTGCAAAGCCTGCACCGCGTCCGGAACGACAGGCGGCCTTTCGGGTTGGCATCTCTGCGGAAAGCCGCGCCGCTGCTCTCCTGATCGCAAAGGGGTTCCGCATTCTTGCGCGACGTTGGCGAAGCCCGCTCGGCGAGATTGATATCGTCGCGCGTCGACGCACACTTTTGGTGTTCGCTGAAGTGAAAGCCCGCGCGAGTCTTGATGAGGCTGCGGAATCCGTTAGCGAGCGACAGCGTCGGCGAATTGCCGCCGCTGCCGAAGTATGGCTTGCAGCCAATCCGAGCGAGATGGTTCGCGATATCCGTTTCGACGCAATCCTGGTGGCGCCGGGCAAAATTCCTCGCCATATCCCAGCTGCTTTCGAAACAAGCTAGGCGCTGAGCCGTTCGAAGAACTGGTCGACCTGCGCACGAATGCGACTGGCAACACCGCCAAGATCGTCAGCCACCGATTTCACTGCGGCAGCGCTCGAGCGCGTATCCTGGGTTGCGGCACCCATCAGATTCACTTCCGTGGCGGTCTCAACCGTGCGTTCTGCCGCAACCTCCACACCGCGCGCAATTTCCTGGGTGGCTGCGCCCTGCTCGGTAACCGCGGCCGCGATGGCGCTACTGATGTTGCCGATTTCGCGGATCGTCTGCTCGATTCCGGTTATCGCTGCAATCGAACGCTGGGTTGCACGTTGCATTCCGGTGATCTGCGCACCGATTTCCTCGGTTGCCCGGCTGGTCTGCCCCGCAAGCGCCTTTACTTCTCCAGCCACGACGGCAAATCCGCGGCCGGCTTCTCCGGCACGTGCCGCTTCGATTGTAGCATTGAGCGCGAGCAAATTGGTCTGCTCGGCAATGTCGGTAATGAGCTTGACCACATCACCGATACGCGCAGCTGCTTCATCGAGCTCCTTTACTGCACTGTTTGTGGACTCGACTTCGTTAACCGCCTTGGTAGCGATGGCGTTAGACTGCGCCACCTGCCGATCAATCTCGTTGACCGATGCCGACAATTCATCCGCAGCTGAAGCGATGTCGCGTACATTGGCGGAAGCTTCCGATGACGCCTCTTCTGCCCGCTTTGTCTTGCTCGAGGCGTTGTCGGCAGCCGCCGCTAGCTGTGTCGATGCGGCAAGCATCTCATCTGAAATACGCCCAAGTTCGGCGAGTGTCGCCTCAACCTCTGCCGAGAAATTTGTGATCTCATTTGACATTCGCTCCTGGCGCCGCGCTCGGAGATCTGCATCGTTGATCACAGTACGATTGAGCTCTTCATTGCTGCGCATGGCCTTCTGGAACACGCCGATCGAGCGTGCCAGCGCGCCGATTTCGTCGCGACGATCGCTGAACGGAACAACGATTGCGGAGTCCCCGCTGGCAACGGCTTGCGTGATACTCGTTATGTCCGCGATCGGCTTGGTCACGCTGCGTGCGATGATCGCCGCGCCCGCGAGCGCGAGAGCGACTGCCACACACGCGAGTACAGTCAGCAGCAGGGCCGTATGATCGATGCCTTCGTCGATCTTTGTGTAGATCTGGCTGGCCGTATCGCTGTAATGCTGGCTGAGGGCTGCCAGGTCCTTGCTGAGCACAGAGCGAATCTCGGCCGGCTGATTTTTGTCCGCCCATTCGCGTGCAGCTTGCGATCCTGACTGCTTGGCGACAGGCGCAAGTGCATATAAGGAATCCTGGTATCCGTTAATTCGGACGGCAAAATTGCTGAACGCAAGCGCGTCGCTGTTTCGGACGCTGCGCTGCCAATCACCGATCACGCCGCTGATCTGATCGGTGACCTTGAGGAGAGCGTCGGCATATTTGGCGGCCTCGGCCCGATCGGCCGACATATAGATTCCACGCGAGTCCATGACCGTGGCGTAGATCAGGCCGTTGATGCGTTCGACGTTCCAACTGCCTGCATTCGCGGATTCGAACTCATCGGTGAGCGTCGCATGGTAGCGGGCGCTCGACACCGCAACCGCCGACAACGCAACGGTGGTGGCGGCCAACAGCGCGAAAATCGTATAGAGCCTGGCGGCAATCGAAGGCTTCGGCAGATTCACCAGTAGGCCCCCGGCCGTGCGACATCGGTCCCGAAGCGGCTATAGTGCGGATAATGTGTTAACGCTTTATTCGCCTAAAGGTAGTCATGAGCCTCAAAATCGCGGTGCAAATGGATCCGATGCAGCGGATCAATATCAAAGGGGATTCGACCTTTGCGCTGCTGCTGGAAGCGCAAAAACGCGGTCACCAACTTGCATATTACACACCCGACCGGCTGGCTTTGCTCAACGGCCGCTTGTTTGCCCATGTTGAGTCCCTGAGCGTCCGCGACACGGTGGGCGACCATTTCACCCTGGACGAACCACGGAGGGTGGAGCTCACAGAATTCGACGTGGTGCTGCTGCGCCAGGACCCTCCTTTCGACCTTGCCTATGTGACCACCACGCACCTGCTCGAGCGCATCCAGCCAAAGACGCTGGTGGTCAATGATCCTGCCCACGTGCGCAATGCACCGGAAAAGGTTTTCGTCACCGAGTTTCCCGATCTGATGCCCCCGACCCTGGTGTCACGCGATCTCTCCGAAATCAAAGCGTTCCGCGCCGAGCACGGCGATATCGTGATGAAGCCGCTCTACGGCAAGGGCGGTGAGGCGGTATTCCGGCTGGCGCGTGAAGACCTGAATTTCGGCTCACTTTACGACATGTTCACGACTACATTCCGAGAGCAGTGGGTGGTGCAGAAATTTCTGCCCAACATTAAGCACGGCGATAAACGCATCATCCTGGTGGATGGCGAGTACGCCGGCGCGGTCAATCGCATTCCAGCAGCCGATGATTTGCGGTCAAACATGGTGCGCGGTGGCGCGCCGTCCGCAACCGAGCTGACCAAACGTGAAGCAGACATCTGCAAACGAATTGGGCCTGCCTTGCGAGAGCGCGGCCTGCTCTTCGTCGGCATCGACGTGATCGATGGCTACCTCACCGAGATCAACGTCACTTCGCCCACCGGAATTCGTGCAATCAAGGCCCTTGGCGGGCCCGACATTGCGGCGCTGATCTGGGACAAGATCGAGGCGAAGCGGAAGAAACGGTGAGATCATGGCCGTTGCTCTCACCATCGCCACAACCGACTACGATCATTTCCGTGATTTTCGTCTCGGGCTGGTACGCGCGGAAGGCATCGAGGCCAATTGGCTCACGCTTGGCCACCACGAGATTTTCTCCCGCTTTACCTTCAATCGCGAATGGGACGTGTCCGAGTTGTCCTTCGCCAAGTTCGCAGCGCAGGTAACGCGCAAGGACTCCGACGTTATCGGTCTGCCAATCTACGCGTCACGGCTGTTCCGCTTTGCCTCGTTTTATGTGAACCGCAACGCGGGTATCAAAACCGTCAAAGATCTACGGGGGAAACGCATTGGCGTGCCGGAATGGGCACACACCGCCGCCGTCTATATGCGGGGCTGGTTGATGGATGAGGGCGGCGTCGCGCTCTCCGACATCGACTGGAGGCAAGCCGGCACCAACGAGGCCGGACGCATCGAAAAGGTCGAACTATCGCTGCCGAAAGGTGTCGCGCTCACCAGCATGCCGGAGAAAACCCTGAGCGGAATGATTGCCTCGGGCGAACTCGATTGCGTCATTATCGCACGCCCGCCGAATTCATACCGGGAAAAGCATCCGGACGTTGTGCGTCTGTTTCCTGATTATGAAGAAATGGAGCAGCGCTACTACGAAAGAACCCGTGTCTATCCGATCATGCACGTCATTGCGATACGCAAATCGATCCTGAACAGTCAACCTTGGGTGGCGCGCAATCTCTACAACGCATTTGAGGAATCTAAACGCCGCAGTCTCGAGCGCCTTCTCGATCCCGCGGTGTCGCGCTATCCGGTACCGTGGTTGACTAATTATACGATGCGCATGCAGCAAATATTCGGAAGCGACCTATTTCCCTACGGCATCGAAGTGAACCGGCCCACTTTGGAATTATTCCTGCGCTACGCACACGAGCAGGGCATCGCGCATAGACACGCAAAGCCGGAAGAACTTTTCCCCGCCGGCATCATGGCGTCGGTGAAGGTTTAGCTATTTTTCCGTGCGCTTCATGGCTTCGACGCGGATCTCAGCGTCGGTGATTTTCGTCAAATCGATCGCTGCCTTTAGATTGCCCGCCTTTACCAGTTCGTCCTGCATCCATCTCAGTTTGTCGAGCGGTAAGGCGATCGTTGGATCAATGGCGCTCTGCTTGAGCGTATCGTCAAACGCATAGGCCGGACGCGGATCATCTGGTTTGGCATGAATGGTGTCTTGAGTGAGTTTGATCGTCTCGTCGCGATGACTGACCGCAAATTTTAGCGCCTCGATCTGCGCCGCTATAAAACCCACCGCATCCGCGCGGCGATCAGCAAGGGTCTTTCCCGTAACGGTCAGGCACAACCGCACATACTTTGGCAACGCGTCGTGTCCAGTGATCAGCATCTTCACATCCTTGGGCGCGACCGCCATGAATTCCACAGCGACGATGCCAGCATCGGCGACACCTGCGGCTACCGCCTTGAAGCGGTCGAGATCGCCGCCGAGATTTGCGAAATGAACTTCGGACGCGGCAATCTTGTGCTGCTCGAGGATCGCATTGACAAGCAGATTGGGCAGTGACCCGGGAGCCGCTACTGCAATAGTCTTGCCCTTGAGGTCCTCCACTTTGCCGATGGTGGATTTCACCATCAGCCCGTGCGGCACGCCGGGCCAATCGCAGCCAAGAATCCTGACGTCGGCTCCACGCGCGCCCGCGAGAATCGCCGCACCCGGACTTGATTCGATGCTGTCGAGTTCGCCGGCGAGTAGCGCCTTGTGCGCGGTCGCGCCATTCTTCAGTGGCACGATCTCGACCTTGAGGCCGTGCCTGGCCGCGAAATCGCGCTGCCCCACCATCACCATGAAGCCCGCGTCGCCCTTGGGCTCGATCACCCCGTGCTTCCACGGTTTGAGCTCTTGCCCCGAGCTTGCAGTCCCGACGACCGCCATGAGGAGCCCAACAATGAGACCTCGCGCAAACGCCATGACCTTCTCCAACGACTTTGCGCAATGATCAATGCGCAAAAGTCTCAGATCAATCAATTCCTTGGATGCCGCTGCAGAATTATGTTCATGGATCGTTCTTGTGTGTATTCCGCTACTACTATAACGTGTACTCGGCGAGGTCCGGTTGTATGGTTCAACGCGTTGCCACGGTGGCGTTTGAGGGCATTGAAGCCCGTGCTGTCGACGTGCAGGTGCAGGTCGCGCCGGGTTTGCCCGCGTTCAACATTGTTGGTTTGCCAGACAAAGCGGTCTCAGAAGCCAAGGAGCGCGTGCGCGCCGCGTTGGTCGCCTCCGGACTCGCCCTTCCAGCTCGACGCATTACTGTCAATCTCGCTCCTGCAGACCTGCCGAAAGAAGGCAGTCACTATGACTTGCCGATCGCGCTCGGCCTCATGGCGGCAATCGGCGCCATTCCGCACGATGCGTTGAGCAGCTTCACCGTCTTGGGCGAGCTTGGACTCGATGGGTCGATTGCTGCTGTCGCAGGCGTATTGCCGGCAGCGATCGGCGCTAACGGGCGTGGGCAAGGGCTGATCTGCCCACACGGATGCGGAGCTGAAGCGGCCTGGGCAAGTCCCGAGATTGAGATTGTCGCGGCGCAGTCGCTGATCCAACTCGCCAATCATTTCAAGGGCACGCAGGTCCTTGCGCGGCCTCAGCCGAAAATTCGCGAGCGTCAGGGCGTGTCGCTCGATCTCGCAGACATCAAAGGGCAGGAAAGTGCCAAGCGCGCGCTCGAGGTCGCCGCTGCCGGCGCACACAACCTTTTAATGGTCGGGCCACCGGGCGCCGGCAAGTCGATGCTCGCGGCACGACTGCCAACAATCTTACCGCCGCTGTCGCCGGCCGAACTTCTCGAGGTGTCGATGATCGCATCGATCGCCGGCGAGATCGAAGATGGTGCCCTTACTAATCGGCGGCCATTCCGCTCGCCGCATCACTCGGCTTCAATGCCGGCATTGGTTGGCGGGGGGTTGCGGGCGCGCCCAGGCGAAATCTCACTCGCACACAATGGTGTCCTGTTTCTCGACGAGCTACCGGAATTTTCCGGCCAGGTGCTCGATTCACTACGCCAGCCGCTTGAAACCGGTGAAGTTGCGATCGCGCGAGCCAACCATCGGATTACCTATCCGGCACGTTTCATGCTGGTGGCGGCAATGAATCCCTGCCGTTGTGGGCGCGCCAGTGACCCCGGCTTCTCCTGCAAACGCGGCACGAATATCAGATGTGCTGCCGAATATCAGAGTCGGCTGTCCGGCCCGCTGCTCGATCGCATCGATCTGCATATCGAGGTGCCGGCTGTAACGGCCGCTGATTTGATTTTGCCTCCGCCGGGCGAAGGCAGCCGCGAGGTGGCTGCACGGGTCGCACGTGCCCGCGATATTCAGTCCGCGCGTTACGCGGCTCTGGGCATGAGTACCCAGGGAACGAATGCGCAGGTGAGCGGATCAACGTTGGAAAAAGTCGCGCAAGCAGATTCCGCGGGGATGGCGCTTCTCCGTGATGCTGCAGATTCGATGCGCTTGTCGGCCCGCGGCTACCACCGGGTACTGCGTGTCGCGCGGACACTCGCTGATCTGGACGGCGCGGAAAGGGTGGGCCGCGTACACCTTGCTGAAGCCCTGTCTTATCGTGTCCTTGCCGACGAGACGCGTAGTGCGGCGTAATATAATGACGTGTTTCCGATATCGCGCTCTTTACGTCATCTTAACCACGTTCGCGCGAACGGCCTGTGATCAATTAGCCTGGAATAAAATCGCAAGATTCGGGGCGCCAAATGGTCTCGCCCGCGGGTAACCGGCGCTTGCAGCCCCGGGCCTGGCGGCGCTGGATTTTCTGGCCGGATGCACCTTCAAACCGCGACCTCCGATCTGACAAGCTATGCCATAGGCGGCGCGCTGCTCGTTGCTGTGTGCGCGGTCATCGCATTCGCATTCCTGCGGCGCGCGAGCGCGGCAGCCATGCGCGCACTGGAGGCGCGCATCGAAGAACTATCCGATCGCAATTGGGAACTACGCGAATCAGAAGAACGTGCTCGCGGTTTGCTGGAGGCGCAAGGCGACGTCATCGTGCGCCGGGGTAGCTCCGGCCGTATCACATACGCGAGTGACGCTTTCTGTGCCCTGGTGGACAAAACACGCGCGGCTTTGATTGGCAGCACACTCCAACTACCTGTCCTCGAGCAAGGTCCCGTAATGGTCCAACCTGACGGCACGCGCGTGCACGATCAAAAGATCGCGTGTGGCAGCGCCGCCCGCTGGATCGCCTGGCGAGAAGTTGCTGTGCGCGGTGACATGGCTACCGAGGTTCAGAGCGTAGGGCGCGACGTCACGAGCCGGGCAGAAGCCGAGCGTGTCCTTGGGCTTGCGCGTGATCAGGCGGAAACTGCGAATCGCGCCAAGTCACGCTTCCTCGCCATGGTCAGTCATGAGATACGTACGCCGCTCAACGGCATGCTTGGCATGGCCGATTTGCTGCTCGACACGCCACTCACGCCGGAGCAGCTCACATATACCAAGGCGGCGAAGACTTCGGGTGAGACCCTATTGTCGCTGATCGAAGAGATACTTGATTTCTCGAAAATCGAAGCCGGCAAACTCGACCTGGAGGCTCGCCCGTTTGCGCTGACGACCCTGGTTGAAGAAGCGATTGAACTTATGGCCCCGCGCGCGCAAACGAAGGGGATCGAGATTGCATCATTCGTTGATGAACGCCTGGCGACGCAGGTGGTCGGCGACGCGGCACGATTGCGGCAAGTGTTGCTCAACATTGTCGGCAACGCCATCAAGTTTACTGACAAAGGCGGCGTCACAGTTGTCGTTGAGCCTGGCGACGACGGAAATGAAATTCGGTTTGAAGTACGCGATACCGGCATCGGCGTGAAAAACGAAGACCTTGCGCGTATCTTTCTTGACTTCGAGCAGGCGGACGGATCGTCCACGCGCAAGTTCGCCGGCACCGGGCTTGGGCTCGCCATTTCCAGGCGCATCGTTGAGCGCATGGATGGACGCATCGCGGTGACAAGCGAAGAGAACATAGGCTCAACGTTCGTGGTCAGCGTTCCGCTGCCGCCAGCACCGGACGCACAAAATGATATTTTCACTGCGCCCGATCTTGGCCATACGACAGTAATGATCGTCGCAGCCGCGGAAGTTGAGACGTCATTGTTGGCACGGCGGCTTGGACGTTGGGGCGCCAAGACCTGCACGGCAATTGACGAAAGAATTGCGGCGGCGTTGTTGCCAGAACGTCAGTGGGATGCGCTGCTGATCGACTACCCAATGGTGTCTTCGGTTATTGCGAACGGCGACCTCACTAAAGTCGGCATCCCAAAACGTATCGCGCTGATCCGCCCGACCGAGCGCCACGAGCTGCCGATCCTGAAGGCGGTCGGCTTCACCGGCTATCTCGTCAAGCCGGTACGTGCCGCCTCGCTTGCAGCGCGACTCACTGACGATGATGCATTCGAACATTCGCCGGCTGAAATTGCCGCCGAAACAGCTGGAGCATCTGCCTCTGCCAATTCCAAGGGGCTGTCGATCCTTGTCGCCGAGGATAATGAGATCAACGCACTTTTGGCGCGTGCATTGCTGACGCGCCTCGGCCACCGCCCAACCATTGCAAGCAACGGGGAAGCGGCCGTTGAATCCTGGCTAGCGGCGCGAGCGGCCGGTGCCTCCTATGATCTGGTCTTGATGGATGTGCAGATGCCAGGCATGGACGGTCTGGAAGCCGCGCGCTGCATCCGTGCCGCGGAGGCACAAGCGGGCAGCAAGCGCACCCACATGCTGGCGCTCACCGCCAATGTCCAAGCCGAAGACCATGAGGCGGCGCTCGCTGCCGGACTCGACGGCTTGCTGGTGAAGCCGCTCGATCGCGAGCGCCTGCGCGAGGCTTTGAACGCCACTTCGGCCGGGACGTTCAACCCGCTTGCAGCCTGACGCGGGTTTCCCCACATTGTCATAATTTCGTGGTCGGCGCGTGGTGTAGGGGGGCACCGGCAATCGTTCAATGATTCGCCCGCTCGGAAACGAGGCCACACGCAGGGTTTTCGCGCATTTCACGCCGAAAAGGACCTACATGCCTACCGCCAGCCGCGCCTCTTTCCAGCATCAGCGCAGCCTGTTCGAGCGGCTTCGACCGGCGCCCGCCGGCCCTTGGGTCCCTGGCATTATTTCGTCGCTGCAGGCCTATGGCGGATTGCAAGCCTGGGCGGCCCGCACGCACAGGCCATCACAGAGCCTTGGCCGGATCGGATCGCTCGAAGTGCGCCTGGCGCAGACTGCCGCCGAGGTGCGGCAAGCACAAAAACTGCGCTATCGCGTTTTCTACCAGGAAGGAGCGGCGATTCCCAATCCGGGGCGGTTATTCGCCCGTCGGGATATCGATGGGTATGACGTGATCTGCGACCACCTGCTGGTGTTTGATCATGCCGCACGCGATCGTACCGCGCTCAACCGCCCAGCCGTCGTCGGTACGTATCGGCTGTTACGCCAGCCGCTCGCTGAAGACTATGGCGGCTTCTACACCGCCGGCGAATTCGATATCGGTGCGGTGATCGCACGCCACGAAAATCTTCAATTTCTCGAGCTCGGCCGTTCTTGCGTACTTGCACCTTACCGTAACAAACGCACTGTCGAGCTTCTCTGGCATGGGATCCATGCATACATCCTGCAGAACAGGTGCGACGTGATGTTTGGATGTGCGAGCCTCGACGGCACCGATCCCAAGGGCCTCGCGCTGCCACTTTCGTTCTTGCACCATTATGCGCCGGCACCGGACGCGTGGCGCGCTCGGGCGCTGCCGGAGCGGTATGTCGAGATGAATCGGATGTCAAAGGAAGCGATCGATCCAAAGGGTGCGCTACGCGCGCTACCGCCTCTGATCAAGGGTTACTTGCGGCTCGGAGCGTATATCGGTGACGGCGCGGTGATCGATCATGAATTCGGCACCACCGACGTGTTGATCGTGTTGCCCGTGTCGGCGATCAAGAAGCGCTATTTCGAGCATTTCGATCTCAGCCGCCGTGCGGCCTGATCACAACCGTCGCAGCGAGACATTCTCGACCAGGTGGCTTTCACTTTTCTTCAATATGAGATCGGCTCGTTGCCGGGTCGGCAAAATATTTTCGTGCAGATTGACCAGATTGATGCGTGACCAGATCGTGGATGCGGTTCCAGTCGCTTCCTCATCCGACAAATTCGAGTAGCGGTGAAAATAGGATTTCGGGTCACGGAACGCCGTGCTCCGCAAGGTTAAGAACCGATCCACATACCAGGACTTGAGTACGTCCTCATCGGCATCGAGATAGACCGAGAAATCGAAAAAGTCCGAGACAAACGGAATTGCCTTGCCGTCTTTCGGCAGCCGGCCGGTCTGCAACACGTTCAACCCTTCGACGATGAGAATGTCAGGCCTATCGACCTCTACCGACTGGTTCGGCATCACGTCATAGATCAAATGTGAATAGATCGGCGCCCGCGCAGGACGCCGCCCAGCCTTTACATCGGAAAGAAAGCGCAGCAATGCCGGTAGATCATAACTCTCCGGGAAGCCTTTCTTCTCCATCAGACCTTCGCGTTCCAGAACCGCGTTCGGATAAAGGAATCCGTCTGTGGTGATCAGATCCACCTTGGGCACATTCGGCCAGCGCGCCAACAAGGCTTGCAGCACGCGTGCCGTGGTTGACTTGCCAACGGCGACCGAGCCCGCAACACCGATGATGTAGGGCATCTTCACGTCGGTGGTGCCGAGAAATCGCTCCTGGGCGCGGAACAATCGCTGGGTCGCGGCCACATACATCGACAGCAAACGTGACAGCGGCAGATAAATCTCCTCGACCTCCGCCATGTCGAGCCGGTCGTGCAGCGACCGCAGACGCGTGACCTCTTCCGAGCTCAACGTCATCGGCGTGTCCTCACGCAACATCGCCCATTCCGCGCGAGAAAAGGTGCGGTAGGGCGAGAGGTTTTCTTCGGTGCGCTGTTCCATCATGCAGTCGACCGCTAAAGCATGGTCCCGAAAGGTAGGAGCCTGTTTTCGGTAAAGATCATGCTCAACTCTTGATAGGACGCGAGGCCTTTTCCTCGTGTCCGGTTTGCACTGTGCGCTTTTCGAGCGCTGCCTCGACCTCTGCCAGAGTTACACCACGCACTTCCAGCAGAACCAGCAGATGGTAAAGAAGATCGGCCGTCTCCGCGATCAGCCGTGTCTTGTCTTCCTGCACGGCGGCCAATCCGGTTTCGATAGCCTCCTCGCCCAATTTCTTGGCGCAATGAGCGACGCCTTTATCGATCAGCGCGCGGGTATAGGACTCCGTCGCGCTGGCCTTGGCGCGCTCGTGAACCCGCTTTTCCAGATCGGCCAGGGTAAAATTGCTCATTGAAAGCCTCTTTGCGCGGCTCAATAGCACTGTTGCGACTAAGGATCGAGCCGCATCGGCAGACCCGCCTTTGCCATATAGGATTTGGCCTCACGCACGCTGTGAGCGCCGAAGTGGAAGATTGAGGCCGCCAGCACCGCGGTGGCGTGGCCGTCGCGAATGCCCTCAACCATGTGCTCGAGAGTGCCCACCCCGCCTGAGGCGATGACAGGCACGGTGACAGCATCTGCAATCGCGCGGGTGAGCGGAATATCGTAGCCTGTCTTGGTGCCGTCGCGATCCATCGACGTGAGAAGTATCTCTCCCGCTCCTAGCGCGACAACTTCCTTAGCGTAGGCAACGGCCTCCAGACCGGTCTGATTGCGGCCGCCATGCGTGAAAATTTCCCAGCGGTCTTTCTCACCTGTCTTGGATACTTTCTTGGCATCGATCGCGATCACCATGCATTGGTCACCGAATTTCTCGGCCGCTTCTTTCACGAAAGTACGGCGATCAACCGCGGCCGTATTGATTGACACCTTGTCGGCACCGCAGGTGAGCAGTTTGCGAATGTCATCTACAGTGCGCACCCCACCACCAACCGTGAGCGGCATAAAGCAGGCTTGCGCGGTGCGTGTAACCACGTCGTAGATCGTTTCGCGGTTTTCATGGCTTGCAGTGATATCAAGGAAACAAAGCTCGTCTGCACCGGCCGCGTCGTACGCCATGGCAGCCTCCACCGGATCGCCAGCATCGCGCAAATTGACGAAATTGACTCCCTTGACCACGCGACCGTCTTTTACGTCGAGGCAGGGAATGACGCGGACCTTGAACATTAGCCAGCTGCCCTCGCGGCACGGATCAACTTGAGCGCCTCTGCGGCATCCAGCCGCCCATCGTATAGCGCGCGACCGGCAATGGCCCCGGCAAGCCTTTTTGCGCGCGGCTCCACCAATCTCTTGATGTCCTCGATCGAGGCAAGGCCTCCCGAGGCAATCACCGGAATGGAAATAGAGTCGGCAAGTGTAACTGTCGTGTCGAGATTGAGTCCTTGCAGCATGCCGTCGCGCGCTATGTCGGTATATATGATTGCTGCCACGCCAACATCCTCGAAGCGCCGGGCT
Organism: Pseudolabrys sp.; assembly: GCA_041500065.1. GTDB lineage: Bacteria > Pseudomonadota > Alphaproteobacteria > Rhizobiales > Xanthobacteraceae > Pseudolabrys. The sequence goes on along the minus strand of JBGQLL010000011.1, from coordinate 4,284 downwards.
ATTTCGAGCGCCGACAATTGCGAGTTTTCCGCCCAACCTTCGACTGCGACTTTGCCGTCGCGCGCATCGAGTCCGACCGCGATGCGGCCGGGATAATCGCGCGCCGCCTGTTTGACGAAGGGTGGATCGCGTACTGCCGCAGTGCCGATGATGACGCGAGTAACGCCTTTCTCCAGCCAGCTTTCGACAGTCGCCGTATTGCGTACACCACCGCCAAGCTGCACGGGGACATTCACCGCTTCAAGAATCCGATCGACGGCTGCCGCATTCATAGGTTTGCCGGCAAAGGCACCATCAAGATCGACAATGTGGAGGTATTCAAAACCCTGTTGCTCGAAGGTGTGCGCTTGCGCAGCCGGATCGCGATGGAAAACGGTCGCACGCGTCATGTCGCCCTGCTCTAGCCGCACGGCGAGACCTTCCTTGAGGTCGATTGCGGGGAACAGGATCACGGTGTCCACTTCAAAAAATTCGCAATCAGCGCGAGACCGAGCCGTTGGCTCTTCTCCGGGTGGAACTGTGTGCCGACCATGTTGTCACGACCGACGATGGCGGTGATCGGGCCGCCATAATCTGCTTGCGCCACCAGATTATCGCGCTGCGCAGTTCTCAGCTCGTAAGAATGCACGAAATAGGCATGCAGGCCGTCCGGCCCGAGCGGAATGTCCTCAAGCAATGGGTGGGTTTTCAGCATACTGAGCGTGTTCCAACCCATGTGCGGAATTTTCAGTTCGGGATCGGACGGCGTAATGCGATCAACTTCTCCAGCAATCCAGCCGAGACCGGGCGTCACCTGATACTCACGCCCGCGCTCTGCCATCAATTGCATCCCGACGCATATGCCGAAAAACGGCCTGCCCATCGTGCGGACACTTTGCGTGAGCGCGTCGACCATGCCGGGAATCTCGTCGAGTCCGCGCCGGCAATCGGCGAATGCGCCGACGCCCGGCAGCACGATGCGGTCAGCGCGCGCGATCGAATCGGGATCGCTCGTCACCGTAATTGGCTGCTGGTGTCCACTCTCACGCGCGGCACGTTCGAATGCCTTGGCCGCAGAGTGCAGATTGCCGGAGCCGTAATCGACAATGGCAACGCTCACCGTTGAGCTCCAGGCTCGGGGAACAAGCCGATAACATCGGATGCCGACGGTGGACCACGGCGCACCGGCATTGAATATTTTGGTTCAGGCGAAGCCGGCGGAGGAGCCGAAGCATTTTCTCCGTGCCTGCTCCATTCAGCGAAAAAGCGTCGTTCGGCCATTTCGGCGTCTTCACCCACCACAAAGCCTAGCGTTGTCCAGCCGCGGCGTGACAGGGTCCAGCGCCAGATGCTGGACGCCTCGAAACCAATCAACAAGGCGATGAGCAACCCGACCAGAAACTGTGCGCTGGCCGACGCTCGCAAGAGAGTTAGCCCGGCGCCGATCAACCCGTAGCCGACGATATAGATCACAAAGGCAAGCCACAGCCGGTGCAGCAGCAGCCATAGCGGCGCCAGCACGAAGGCCCAAAAATGAAAGCCGTCGCGCACGAAGAGGAAGCGTTCAGGAGCGCTTGTTGTCTCGCCTTGGCGTGGCGGCGGTGCATGCACAGTGTAAGTAGGCATTTTGTTACTCTATCAGCGTCATCCGTTTACATCGCTCAGGATGACGGCAACAATTCGGTCACCCGCCAAGCGAACCCTTCGTGGAAGGCACCTCATCCTTGGCGCGCGGATCAATTGTCACGGCTGTCCGCAACGCACGCGCCAGGCCCTTAAAGCACGACTCGGCGATATGGTGATCATTGCTGCCGTACAGAGTTTCGGCGTGCAACGTAATGCCGGCATTCATGGCAAATGCCTGAAACCATTCTTGCACCAGCTCGGTATCAAACTCGCCGACCTTGTCGCGTACGAATTCGGCCTTGAACACCAGAAACGGGCGTCCGGAGATGTCGATGGCGACGCGCGTCAATGCCTCGTCCATAGGCACATGGACATCGGCGTAACGCGTTATGCCTTTCATGTCGCCGAGCGCCTGTTTCACCGCCTGACCGAGCGCGATGCCGACATCCTCGGTGGTGTGATGGTGATCAATATGAAGATCGCCCTTGGCCCTGACAGCAATATCAATGCGCGAATGACGCGCGAGCAGATCGAGCATGTGGTCGAGAAAGCCGATGCCGGTTGAGACCGATGCACGGCCTGACCCGTCGAGATCGACTTCAACCTCGACGTCGGTTTCTTTGGTCTTGCGCTTTACGGCGCCCTTGCGCATGCAAATATCCTTTATTCGCGCGCCTTTTATCAGGGGTTTGGCGGATTCGCCACATCCGTTGCGACTGGTTTGCAAATACACTGCATCATGCCTAGATGTCGCAGGTTGCGGGGTCTAAAGCGTATGTCATCGAACGAATTTCCCTCCTGGCACGGCACAACTATCCTCACTGTCCGCAAGGGCCCCAATGTGGTTATCGGCGGCGACGGCCAGGTAACGATTGGCCAGACCATCGTAAAATCAAACGCCAAGAAGGTACGCCGTTTGGGCAAAGGCGACGTGATCGGCGGTTTCGCCGGCGCCACCGCCGACGCGTTTACCCTATTCGAGCGGCTTGAAGCCAAGCTTGAGCAGTATCCAGGCCAGCTCACCCGCGCCGCGGTCGAGCTTGCCAAGGACTGGCGCACTGACCGCTATCTGCGCCGTCTCGAAGCGATGATGATCGTCGCCGACGCCAACGTCTCATTGGTCCTCACCGGCACGGGAGATGTGTTGGAGCCCGAAAACGGCGTCATGGGTATCGGCTCCGGCGGGAACTATGCGCTCGCTTCAGCTCGGGCGCTGCTCGACGGGCCACTCGATGCCGAGGCCATCGTTCGCAAGTCGCTCGATATCGCTGCCGAGATTTGCGTCTTCACCAACCGCAACGTCACCATCGAGACGTTGAAGAGCGCCTGACTGTTGCGTTGCATGTACGAGTTTCGTCCCATGACCGCTGACGATTTACCGCTGATTCAGCGCTGGCTCGGCGAACCGCACGTCGTCAGATGGTGGGGCAAACCCGACGAACAATTCGATCTCGTCAGCGGCGATCTCGGTCAACCGGCGATGAGTCAGTTCATCGTCGTGCGAGAAACCAGGCCGTTCGCTTATTTGCAAGGTTACAACCCGGCCGCATGGGATAATGCTGGCTTGGGCCGGCAGCCCGCAGGCACCCGCGGTATCGATCAATTCATTGGTGAAGCTGACATGCTCGATCGCGGTCACGGCTCCGCTTTCATTCGCTCTTTCATCGACCAGTTGCTGACGGCGGGAACACCGCGCGTCGTCACCGATCCCGACCCTGCCAACGCGCGCGCCATTCGGGCATATGAAAAGGCCGGTTTTCGAAGAGACCGTTTGGTCGACACTCCGGATGGACGCGCACTTTTGATGGTGCGCAACGCATGACCGACTTCTCTCCTCGCGAAATCGTTTCCGAACTCGATCGTTACATTGTCGGCCAGGGCGACGCCAAACGCGCAGTCGCCATCGCGCTACGCAACCGCTGGCGGCGATTGCAGCTCGACGACAAGCTGCGCGAGGAAGTTCTGCCAAAGAATATCCTGATGATTGGCCCAACGGGTGTAGGCAAGACTGAGATTTCCCGGCGCCTAGCCAAGCTTGCCGGTGCGCCGTTTCTCAAAGTCGAGGCAACCAAATTTACGGAAGTTGGCTATGTTGGGCGTGATGTCGAACAGATTGTTCGAGACCTAGTCGAGATTGGCATTGCACTTATCCGAGAGAGGAAGCGAAAGGACGTTCAGGCGCGCGCCGAGCAATCGGCAGAAGAACGCGTGCTTAACGCCCTCGTCGGTCCCGGGGCGAGCCCAGCGACGCGGGAGAGCTTCCGCAAGAAACTTCGCGACGGCGAACTCAACGGCAAAGAGATCGAAATCGAGGTGCAGGCCGGCGGCGCCAGCATGCCGATGTTCGAAATTCCCGGTATGCCAGGTGCGCAGATGGGTGCCATTAACATCGGCGACATTTTCGGAAAGCTCGGTGGCGGCCGTACCAAGACGCGCCGTGTTACGGTCGAGGAATCGCACAAGATTTTAGTCAACGAAGAGTCCGACAAGCTCCTCGACAATGAGCAGTTGGTGCAGGAGTCGATACGCGCGGTTGAACAGAATGGTATTGTTTTCCTTGACGAGATCGACAAGATCGCCGGCCGCGAAGGCTTGCGTGGCGCCGATGTGTCGCGCGAAGGCGTACAGCGCGACCTGCTGCCGTTGATTGAGGGTACGACCGTCAACACCAAGCACGGG
>JBGQLL010000010.1:0-30403 GCA_041500065.1 Pseudolabrys sp. | reverse complement strand
GTTTTCGCGATTGGACGCTGCGATCACATAGAGCGGCAGGCTCATCAGCTCCAGCCCGAGATAGAGCGCGATCAAATCGGAGGCCGATATCAGCATCAGCATGCCAAGCGTCGCGAGCAGGAACAGAGCGCCGTATTCGAACTTCTGCTGCTTCTCCAGCGTGAGATAGTCCAACGACAGCAATAGCGCGCCGGCCGAACCAACGAGCGTCAAAATTTTGAGAAAGCGCGCGTAATCGTCAACGAGGAAACTGCCCTCGAACATCGAGTGCGGGCCAGGCGGCACCAAGACGAGAGCAGCCCCAGCCGCGACCAGTATGATCACACACCAGCCATTGACCATTGCGGAACTGCGCTCGCCGGCCATCACGCCGACCATCAGCATCAGCATGGCGCCGCACGCCAGGATCAGCTCCGGCAGCAGCGGCATCAGATCTTGCAGGGCGGGATACTGGCTCATGGGCCTACTGCGCCAGTAACGCGGCAGTCTTGGCCGCGGCGATAGCGTGGTTGTAGTTATCGAGGAGCTGGGCCACCGACGCCGCCGACATGTCGAGCACCGGTTTGGGCACCACGCCGAACAGGATAGTTAGAACGACCAGCGGCGCAAAGATGACCGTTTCGCGCCAACCAATGTCGCGGATCCCTTCGAGGGACGGCTTGAGATTGCCGAAAATCATCTTCCTGTAGAGCCAGAGCGCATAGGCCGCGGACAAGATGACGCCCAAGGTGGCAAGGGTGGCGACCGGCACGTTGATCTTGAACGTACCGATCAGTGACAGGAATTCTCCGATGAAGCCGGACGTGCCTGGCAGGCCGACATTGGCGAGCGTGAATACCATGAACACAAAGGCATAAAGCGGCATGCGGTTGACCAACCCGCCATAAGCCGCGATCTCGCGCGTGTGCATGCGGTCGTAGACGACGCCCACGCAAAGGAACAACGCGCCCGAGACGATGCCGTGCGAGATCATCTGAAAGATCCCGCCAGCAATTCCCTGCGCTGTCGCGGCAAAGATACCCATCGTGACGAAGCCCATATGCGCCACGGACGAATAAGCGATCAGCTTCTTCACATCCTCCTGCATCAAGGCGACGAGCGACGTGTAGATGATGGCAACGACCGAGAGCGTGAAAATCAACGGTGCAAATTCATGACTGGCCGCCGGGAACATCGGCAGCGAGAACCGTAGAAATCCATAGCCACCCATTTTCAAAAGGATCGCGGCGAGGATAACCGAGCCCGCTGTCGGCGCTTCGACATGCGCATCGGGCAACCACGTGTGCACCGGCCACATCGGCATCTTCACAGCGAACGAGGCGAAGAAGGCAAACCACGCCCATTTCTGCAAACCGAGCGGGAAGCCGTGGCGCAACAGTGTCGCGATATTGGTGGTGCCCGCGTCCCAATACATCGCCATGATGGCGAGCAACATCAGCACCGAGCCGAGCAGCGTGTAGAGGAAGAATTTGAAGCTCGCATAGACACGACGCGGCCCGCCCCAGACCCCGATGATCAGGAACATCGGGATCAGGCCACCCTCGAAGAACAAGTAGAACAGCACCAGATCGAGCGCCGCGAAGGTGCCGACCATCAAGGTCTCCAGCACCAAAAAGGCAATCATGTACTCCTTCACGCGCGTCTGGATCGCGGTCCAGCTGGCGAGGATGCAGATCGGCATCAGCCCGGTGGTGAGAATCACGAAGGGCAAGGAAATGCCGTCCACGCCCATGTGATAGGAGGCGATGCCAAGCCAGTTGTACTTTTCGACAAACTGGAATTCCGCAGAGCTGGCGTCAAAGCGCCAGACCATCACCAGTGAAATGGCGAAAGTCACCAGCGTCGCCCACAGCGCAATCCAGCGCGCGGTACCGCGCGCCAACCGCTCGTTTCCGCGCACGAGCAATGCGACCAGCAGCGCACCGAGCAGCGGAAGGAAAGTGACGACGGAGAGGATCGGCCAATTCATCAGTGTGTCCCCGCCGCAAACATGAACCAGGTGAGAAACGCTGCCGCGCCGATCAGCATCGCGAAGGCATAGTGATAGAGATAGCCGGTCTGAAGCCGTACGACATTACGTGTGACGTCGAGCACGCGCGCTGACACTCCATCCGGCCCGAATCCGTCGATCAGCCAACCATCACCGCTCTTCCACAGCATGCGGCCGAGCCACTTGGTCGGTTTGACGAAAATCAAATCGTAGAGTTCGTCGAAGTACCACTTATTGAGCAGGAAGCGGTAAAGCACATCATGCTGGCGGGCGAGCTCCGCCGGGATGTCGGGACGCCGGATGTAAAAATGCCACGCGACGACGAATCCGATCGCCATCATGACGGTCGGTAAGATGGCAATCTGTAATGGAACGTGATGCATCTCTTCCAACACGTGGTTGGATTTGGCAAAGGTCAGTGATTCCCGGAAAAATCCTTCAACCCCGTGCCCCGCGAAGATTTCTTTGAACGGCAACCCGGCAAGCACCGAACCCGCAGCAAGGAAACCGAGAGGTATCAGCATCACCATCGGGCTCTCGTGCGCGTCCTTCCAGTGTTTGCGATCGTGTGGCTCGCCATGGAATGTCTTGAAGATCAACCGCCAAGAGTAGAACGACGTCAGCATCGCGGCACCGACCGTGCAGATGAACGCATAGAGCGCCATCGGATTTGTGCCGACGTACGCAGCCTCGATGATGGCATCCTTGGAGAAATAGCCGGCGGTGAGCGGAAAGCCGGTAAGTGCCAGCGTGCCGATCAGCATGACAACATAAGTATACGGAATGCGATCCTTCAGCCCGCCCATGTTTCGGATGTCCTGCTCGTGATGCATGGCGTGGATCACCGAGCCGGAACCGAGGAACAACAGCGCTTTGAAGAACGCATGGGTAAAGAGGTGGAACATGCCGACCGAATACGCCCCTACCCCCATCGCCACGAACATGTAGCCGAGCTGCGAGCACGTCGAATAAGCGACAATGCGCTTGATGTCGTTTTGCACCAGACCAATCGTAGCGGCGAACAATGCAGTCGTGGCGCCGATGAGCGTGACAAACGTCTGCGCGTTCGGAGCAAGTTCGAACAGCGGCGATAGCCGCGCCACCATAAACACACCGGCCGTGACCATTGTGGCGGCATGGATCAACGCCGAAACGGGCGTCGGACCTTCCATGGCATCGGGCAACCAGGTGTGAAGCAGGAACTGCGCCGACTTTCCCATTGCGCCCATGAAGAGGAAGAGACAGGTGATCGTCAGCGCGTCGACTTGCCAGCCGAAGAAGTTGATCGTCTTGCCGGTGAGCGAGGGCGCCTGCGCGAACACCGTGTCGAATTCGATTGCCCCGGTGAGCATGAACACCGCGAAAATGCCGAGCGCAAAACCGAAATCGCCGACGCGATTGACGATGAAGGCCTTGATCGCCGCAGCGTTCGCTTCCGGCTTGTGATACCAGAAGCCGATCAGGAGGTAGCTCGCGAGGCCGACACCCTCCCAACCGAAATACAGCTGCACAAGATTGTCCGCCGTCACCAGCATAAGCATGGCGAAGGTGAACATCGACAGATAGGCGAAAAAACGCGGCCGGTACGGATCCTCGTTCATGTATCCGATGGAATAAAGATGCACGAAGGCCGACACCGTATTGACGACCACGAGCATTACGGCGGTGAGCGTGTCGATACGCAGCGACCACTCGACCCTGAGATCGCCGGCAGTCATCCAGGTGAAGACCGGGATGCGCATGTCGTGATGGGCAAAGCCGACGTCAACAAACGCGATCCATGACAGGATCATACAGATCAGCAAAAGCGTGGTCGTAATCAGTTCGGCAGTGCGCGAGCCCGCGGCAGCCGGCTCGTGCGTCTCCTCTTCGTGATGAGACGAGTGAATAACCGCACCGCCGTGCACGCCCGGTTCGCCGTGGTGCGGGCCGTGGTCGGCCGTGGTGTCTTCTGCGCCAGCAACTGGACCTTTGCCGGGAAAACGAGCGCGCGCGCCGGCGAGCGCGATAATTCCCGCAAGAATGGCCCCTAGCAAAGGCAGAAAGACGATCGCCTGATACATCTTCAGCCCTTCATCAGATTGATATCTTCGACGGCGATCGAGCCGCGATTGCGGTAAAAGACGACCAGAATGGCCAGGCCAATCGCTGCTTCCGAAGCGGCGACAGTGAGCACCAGCAATGCGTAAATCTGCCCGACGATGTCGCCAAGATGGGTCGAGAAGGCGACCAGATTGATGTTCACCGCGAGCAGGATCAGTTCGATCGACATCAGAATGATGATGACGTTCTTGCGGTTCAGAAAAATGCCGAAAATCCCGAGCGTGAACAGGATCGCGGCGACCGCGAGATAGTGACCGAGGCCAATGGTCATATATTGCTCCCCAGCCCCTGTCCGGACCGCACTTTCACGATCTCGATGGAGGCGGCAGGCGCGCGCGCGACCTGCGTGCCGATATCCTGGCGGCGCACGCGCACACGGTGATGCAGCGTGAGCACAATGGCCCCGACCATCGCGACCAGCAGGATCATGCCCGCGGCTTCGAAGAAGTAGACATAACGTGTGTACAGGACCAGACCGATCGCCTCGGTGTTCGGAATTTTTGCGGGAATCGGCGCGGTGATCGCTTGCGGAATGCCTGCACCGATGACCCAGGTGAGAGCGACAAAGAGCAACTCACCAACAAAGATGCCGCCGATCACGATTCCGATTGGCAGATATTGCAGCACACCTTGCTTGAGCTCGGCAAAATCCACGTCGAGCATCATCACAACGAACAGGAACAGGACCGCGACCGCGCCCACATAGACCACGATGAGGATCATCGCGAGAAATTCGGCGCCCATCATCACGAACAGGCCGGCCGCGTTGACGAACGCGAGAATCAGAAACAGAACCGAATGCACGGGATTGCGCGCCGCAATGACCATGACAGCGCTGGCCACGCAGATACCGGCAAAGAGATAAAAGAACAGCGCGGCGACAATCATCGGCGTTACCTGTACGGCGCGTCGAGCGCAAGGTTCTTGGCGATCTCACGCTCCCAGCGGTCGCCGTTCGCGAGCAGGCGCTCCTTGTCGTAGTACAGCTCTTCACGCGTTTCAGTTGCGAACTCGAAATTTGGGCCCTCGACAATGGCGTCGACCGGGCAGGCTTCCTGACACAGGCCGCAATAAATGCACTTCACCATGTCGATGTCGTAACGCGTGGTGCGGCGGGTGCCGTCGTTGCGGCGCGGTCCGGCCTCAATGGTGATCGCTTGCGCCGGACAAATCGCCTCGCACAGCTTGCACGCAATGCAGCGCTCTTCGCCGTTGGGATAGCGGCGCAATGCGTGTTCGCCGCGGAAGCGCGGTGAAATCGGTCCCTTCTCGAAGGGATAATTGAGCGTGGCCTTCGGCTTGAAGAAATAGCGCATCGCCAGCACGAAGCCGGTTACGAACTCCATCAAAAACAAGCCCTTGGCTGCGCGATCGAGCCTCATCGCATCCTCACTTCATCGCGCTGCTGGCCAGCACGCCGTATTGAATGACGCTGGCGACGATCACCACCATGGCCAGCGACAGCGGCAGGAACACTTTCCAACCGAGCCGCATGAGCTGATCGTAGCGATAGCGTGGAACCATGGCCTTGGCCATGGCGAACAGGAAGAACATGAACGACGCCTTGAGCGTGAACCAGATCACGCCCGGCACCCAGGTGAACGGTGGGTATGGCACCGGTGACAGCCATCCGCCCAGGAACAGGATCGTGGCCATGGCGCACATGGTCCCAATCGCCACGTACTCGCCGAGCATGAACATCATATAGGGCGTAGAGCCGTACTCGACCATAAACCCGGCGACGAGTTCCGATTCCGCCTCCACCAGATCGAAGGGGGGCCGGTTCGTTTCGGCCAACGCCGAGATGAAAAAAACCACGAACATCGGAAACAGCGGCAGCCAATACCAGCTGAACAACCCGTATTTTCCGTTTTGCGCCTCAACAATCGCCGACAGATTCAACGAGCCAGCGCAGAGCAGTACCGTAATGATCACAAAGCCGATGGAGACTTCGTAGGATACCATCTGGGCCGCCGAGCGCAGCGCGGCGAGGAATGGATATTTCGAATTCGACGCCCATCCCGCCATGATCACGCCGTAGACCATCAGCGAGGAGATCGCGAATATATAGAGCACCCCGACATTGATATTGGCGATGACCCAATTCGGGTTCACGGGGATCACCGCCCAGGCGGCCAGTGCCAATACGCAGGTGACAAGCGGGGCGAGCAGGAACACGCCCTTGTTGGCGCCGGCGGGAATCACCGGCTCCTTGACCACGAATTTCAGGAGGTCGGCGAAAGACTGAAACAGCCCCCACGGGCCGACCACGTTCGGCCCGCGCCTGATCTGCACCGCCGCCCAGATCTTGCGATCGGCCAACAGGATGTAGGCGATCGCAACAAGCAGGATCACCAGCAGCAGCACCGACTGCGCCACAATGACGATCAAAGGCCAAAGGTAGGTCCAGAAGAAATCCATGGCCCTACTCCGCCGCCGTCTTTGCTGCCGCGTGCGCCAATGCAGAACATTCCGCCATAATGGCGGAGGCGCGCGCGATCGGATTGGTGAAATAGAAATCCGCGACCGACGGGCGCAAGTGCGCCTTTTCAGGTGTGCCGCCGAGCTTCGCGAGCTTCTTGATGGCGGCCGCATCGCCCGCGGTGATCTGATCGATCTGCATCAGATGAGGATGCGCGGCGAACATCGCCTGCCGCAAAGAGCCGAGCGAGTCATAAGGCAGTTTGTGGCCGAGCGCGTCGGAAAGGGCGCGCAGGATCGCCCAGTCCTCGCGCGCATCGCCGGGTGGGAACGCCGCGCGGTTCGCCATCTGAACACGGCCTTCGGTGTTCACGTAAATCGCGGATTTTTCCGGGTAGGCGGCGCCCGGAAGAATTACATCGGCGCGATGCGCGCCGCGGTCGCCATGCGTGCCGATATAGACGACGAAAGGACCAGGCGCGACCTCAATCTCGTCCGCACCCAGCAAGAACAGCACATCGAGCCCGCCTGACGCCATCTGCGCCGCATCGAGCCCGCCCGCACCCGGCACCAACCCGAGATCAAGCGCCGCAACGCGGGAGGCCGCGCTATGCAAGACGGAGAAACCGTTCCAGCCGTCTTTCAGCGCCCCGAACTCGATCGCCGCCTTTGCGGCAAGTGAAGCGATGGCTGCACCGTCCTTACGGGCAAAAACACCTGCGCCGACCAGAACAAGCGGCCGCTCGGCTGCCTTCAGCGCGTCAGCGAATTTGCTGCTGCCGAGGTCGGCAAGCGTCTCGGCGCCCGCACCGAGGTAATCATAGCTATAAGTGAGGTCCGCCTTCTCTCCGATCAGGCCGATCGGGAAATTGCCGGCACGCCATCGCTTGCGAATACGCGCGTTGAGCACCGCCGCCTCACGGCGAGGATTTGCACCGATAATCAAAAGCGCATCAGCCTGTTCGATGCCGGCGATGGTCGCATTGAAAAGGTACGAAGCCCGGCCCCACTTCGGATCGATTGCCGAACCGTCCTGACGCGCGTCGACATTGGCGCTACCGAAGCGCCCCAACAAATCCTTGATCGCGAACATCTCCTCTGCGCCGGCAAGATCGCCGACGATCGCGCCGATGCGCTTGCCGGTGCTCGCCCGCGCCTTACGCACCACATTTGAGAAGGCCTCGGCCCAGGACGCCGACTGAAGACGGCTGTTCGTGCGCACATAGGGTTGATCCAGCCGCTGCGTCCGCAAACCATCGACCACGTGACGGGTCTTATCGGAAATCCATTCCTCGTTCACGTCCTCGTTCGAGCGCGGAAGGATGCGCATCACTTCACGCCCGCGCGTGTCGATGCGAATGGCAGAGCCGACCGCGTCCATCACGTCGACCGACTGTGTCTTGTTGAGTTCCCAGGGCCGCGCCGCGAAAGCATAGGGTTTGGACGTAAGAGCTCCGACCGGGCAGAGATCGACCACGTTGCTTTGCAGCTCGGAGGTCATCGCATGCTCGAGATAGGTTGTGATCTCCATGTCTTCGCCGCGGCCGATGGCTCCAAGTTCCGGTACGCCAGCGACCTCGGTAGAGAAGCGGATGCAACGCGTGCAGTGAATGCAGCGCGTCATGATCGTTTTTACCAACGGCCCGATATATTTGTCTTCGACCGCGCGCTTGTTCTCCTGATAGCGGCTCGCGTCCACGCCATAGGCCATGGCCTGATCTTGCAGATCGCATTCGCCACCCTGATCGCATATCGGACAATCGAGCGGATGGTTGATCAGGAGAAACTCCATCACACCTTCGCGCGCCTTCTTGACCATCGGCGTCTTTGTGTTGAGGATTTTCGGCGAGCCGTCCTTGTTCGGCGGCAAATCCTTCACGCCCATCGCGCAAGACGCTTGCGGCTTGGGTATGCCCACAACCTCAATCAAGCACATCCGGCAATTTCCGGCGATCGAGAGGCGCTCATGGAAGCAGAAGCGCGGAATTTCCGCGCCGGCGGCTTCGCAGGCCTGGAGCAGTGTGTACTCCGGCGGAACGTCGATCTCTTTGCCGTCAACTATGACCTTGGTCATGCCACATGCTCGTTCGCTCTTTCACTGCGCGCCGTCTTCCAAAGCTGCGCCTCCGGAATGCTCTCCCAGCCAAATGCGTGTTCAGTGGGTCCGTACGCCTTAAGGTGATCGAGGCGCGCTACAGCTTCCGCCAAATCGGGGCGGTGCCCGGCGGGTATCCGCCACAGTACGAGTGGGGTCTCGATTGGCTCGAACCATTCAAGCCGGCGACCAAAGAAGCGGCGGTGAAGCGTCCGCCAAACGAAACGCTCCAGCGCTTCGACGTTTTCCCAAACAGCCAGGTTCGGCAGAATGCGCGGATCGTCGTAAACGGTCATGTTCATGGCATGGCCGCTTTCGTCCTGCAGCCGCCAGACGAAGCCCTCGATCTTTTCCGCCAACCCGTTCACCCGTTCGACATTCTCGACGAACTCCGCCATGCGCGGATCATCGAGCGGATAGCGTATCCGTGCGATGTTGAACTGGGCGAGATGGTAAACAGCTTTCGTCATGCTGCTGACTCGCTTGGCGCGCACCGCGCCGTCTTCCACAGCTGTGCTGACGCGCTCGCCCAATCAAACGCATGATCGCTGGGGCCATGCTGCTTGAGATATTCCAACCGGCCCACCGCCTCCTCCACGTTCGGCAGATGGCCAACCGGCACCCACCACATCACGACATACAGCCCGCCGAAATGCTCAAACCACTCGGCACGACGCCCGTAAAAACGCTTGTGGATGGTCTGGTAGACAAAGCGTTCGAGCGCCTCGACGCTTTCCCAAACAGACAAATTGATGGCGATGCGTGGGTCGGCGTAGGGTCGCGTGCTGGTGGAATTGCCACTGGCGTCAATATAGCGCCAGACGAATCCTGGTGTGCGCTCGGCCAGCCCATTCACCAACGCGAGATTGTTCGTGAAATCCGCCATGCGCGGATCGTCGACCTCGTAGCGAATGCGGCCGATATTCAATTGTGCAAGGTGATGATTGAGCGGCTGCTCCATGGTCTTCACTCCGCCGCCTCGCGTACTGCGCCTTGCGCATGCGAATTGCGCGAATATGCGTCGATGCGCCGTTCGATCTCCGGCCGGAAATGACGCAGCAGGCCTTGCACTGGCCAAGCGGCGCCATCGCCGAAGGCGCAAATGGTGTGACCCTCGATCTGCTGCGTCACCTGCATCAGCATGTCGATTTCGCGCTTCTGCGTTCGCCCTTCCGCCATGCGGGTCAGCACACGCCACATCCACCCCATGCCTTCGCGGCAGGGCGTGCATTGGCCGCAGCTCTCATGCTTGTAGAAATAAGAGATGCGCGCCATGGCGCGGACAATGTCGGTCGACTTGTCCATCACGATAACCGCTGCGGTACCGAGCGCTGATTTCTTATCGCGGCAACCGTCGAAATCCATCACCAGAGAGTCAGCCCAGTCCTTGCCCGCCGGAACGAGCGGCATGGACGAGCCGCCCGGGATGACCGCGAGGAGATTGTCCCAGCCGCCGCGCACGCCGCCGGCGTGGGTTTCCAATAGCTCGCGAAGTGGGATGCCCATAGCCTCTTCCACATTGCACGGCTTCTCGACGTGACCGGAGATACAGAACAACTTGGTGCCGGTGTTATTGGGGCGGCCGATGCCGGCAAACCACGATGCACCACGGCGCATGATGTCGGGAACAACCGCGATTGACTCCACGTTTTGTACTGTGGTCGGGCAGCCATAGAGACCGACATTGGCCGGAAACGGCGGCTTCAGCCGCGGCTGCCCCTTTTTGCCTTCCAGGCTTTCCAACAGGGCGGTTTCTTCGCCGCAGATATAGGCGCCGGCGCCGTGGTGGACGTAGAGATCGAAGTCCCAGCCGTTGACATTATTTTTGCCGATCAGTTTCGCTTCGTATGCCTCGTCGATGGCCGCCTGCACGCGTTCGCGCTCGCGGATGAATTCGCCACGAACGTAGATGTAGCCAACATTCGCGCCCATGGCGAAGCTGGCGATCAGGCAGCCCTCGACCAGTAACTGCGGATCGTGCCGCATGATCTCGCGATCCTTGCAGGTACCCGGCTCGGATTCATCGGCGTTGACGACCAAATACTGCGGTCGCCCGTCCGATTTCTTCGGCATGAACGACCATTTCAAGCCAGTCGGAAATCCGGCACCGCCGCGCCCGCGCAGACCTGAGGTCTTCACTTCCTCAATGATGGCATCGCGGCCTTTCTCAAGAATGGCCTTCGTCCCGTCCCAAGCGCCGCGTGCGCGCGCACCTTTCAGGCCCCAGTCATGCTGGCCGTACAGGTTTCGGAAGACGCGGTCCTTGTCAGCGAGCATGGCTCACGCCTTTTCCTTGAGCGTGGTCGCGCCACCGACCGGCGCTGATAATTGTCGATCGATTTGCGGACCCGGTTCGACCTTTTTGCCCGCCGCAAGATCATCGAGAATCTTGCCGAAGCTTTCCGCCGTCAGGTCCTCGTAGTAGTCATGGTTGATCTGCGCCATCGGCGCGTTGACGCAGGCGCCGAGGCACTCGACCTCGACCCACGACAATTTTCCGTCTTTGGTGACGTCGCCCTGGTCGCCGATCCGCTTGCGGCAGACTTTCTCGAGATCGTCGGCGCCGCGCAGCCGGCACGGCGTCGTGCCGCAAAGCTGCACATGGAATTTGCCCACCGGCCAGAGATTGAACATCGTATAAAAGGTCGCGACCTCGAGCGCACGGATGTGCGCCATGCCGAGAAAGTCCGCGACATGGCGGATCGCCGCTTCCGGCAACCACCCGCCATGTTGTTCCTGCGCGCGCCACAGCAGCGGAATGATCGCCGACTGCTGACGGCCTTCCGGATATTTGGTGGTTTGCTTCTTCGCCCAGGCAAGATTGTCCTTGCTGAAGGAAAAATCCTTCGGCTGGATTTCGGGCGGCGCGAGGCGACGAACGCTCACCGGTCCACCTCGCCACACATGGGGGCCTCGCAGTTCGTCATGCCCGGCCGTGCGCCGGGCATCCACGTCTTGGCAGTCACTAACGAAGGCGTGGATGGCCGGGACAAGCCCGGCCACGACGAGGAAATGCAATGCCGCATCACCGGTCCACCTCGCCAAACACGATATCGATCGAGCCGAGAATTGCGGAGACGTCGGCCAACATGTGGCCGCGACAGAGGAAATCCATCGCGCTCAGATGTGCGAAGCCCGGCGCACGGATCTTGCACCTGTATGGTTTATTGGAGCCGTCGGCGACGAGGTAAACGCCGAATTCGCCCTTGGGGGCTTCGACGGCGGCGTACACTTCGCCAGCCGGCACATGGTAGCCCTCGGTATAGAGCTTGAAGTGGTGGATCAGCGCTTCCATCGAGCGCTTCATCTCGCCGCGTTTGGGCGGCACGATCTTTTGGTCGTCGACGGTGACGGGACCCTGACCAGCCGGCGAACGCAGCTTCTCAAGACACTGCTTCATGATCTTCGTCGACTGACGCATCTCTTCCATGCGGATGAGATAGCGGTCGAAACAATCGCCGTTCTTTCCGATCGGAATGTCGAAATCCATTTCGGAGTAGCATTCGTACGGTTGCGCCTTGCGCAAGTCCCAGGCTGCACCCGAACCGCGCACCATCACACCGGAGAATCCCCAGTTCCAGGCATCGGTAAGCTTGACCACGCCGATATCGACATTGCGCTGCTTGAAGATACGGTTGCCGGTGAGCAATGCGTCGAGATCGACGACGACCTTGAGGAACGGGTCGCAGAAGGCATAGATGTCATCGACCAACTTCGGTGGTAGGTCTTCGTGTACGCCGCCGGGCCGGAAATAGGCCGCGTGCATACGCGAACCGGAAGCGCGCTCGTAGAACACCATCAGCTTTTCGCGCTCCTCGAAGCCCCATAGCGGCGGGGTGAGCGCACCGACATCCATTGCTTGCGTTGTGACGTTCAGCAGATGAGACAACAGCCGGCCGATTTCCGAATAAAGCACGCGGATCAATTGCGCGCGCCTGGGCACCTCGATGCCAAGCAGTTTTTCAACTGCAAGACAGAACGCGTGCTCCTGATTCATCGGCGCGACGTAGTCGAGCCGGTCAAAATAAGGCACCGCCTGCAAATAGGTCTTGTGCTCGATCAGCTTCTCGGTGCCGCGATGCAGTAAGCCAATGTGGGGATCCACGCGCTCCACTACCTCGCCGTCAAGTTCGAGCACCAGGCGCAGCACGCCGTGCGCCGCCGGATGCTGCGGTCCGAAATTGATCGTGAAATTGCGCAGGGCGGTTTCGGCCATCAGTTCACCAGCTCCGCTGCTGATTTCGCCTTTTCCGCAACCTTGGCGTTGAAACGGTCCCACGCCACCACGACGCGCTCGTGACGACCCTCGCCGATCAGGTCCATGCCATCATGGGCACTGACCTTGAAAACAATCTTGCGGCCTTGCACCGCGACGACTTCCACGTCGACCTTGACCATCATGCCGGGCGGGGTCGCAGCCAGATGTGAAACGTCAACATGGGTGCCGAGACTGCCCTCGCCATCGTCGAGATGTGACGCCATCAATTGTGTGCACGTCCACTCCATCAGCACGATCATGAAACCGGTCGCGAATACCTTCGGCATCTGAGCGATGATCGGCGATTCGGGATAGGTGAACGGCACCGTCTTGTTCTCCGGAACTTTGTAGGAGAACGAATGCTTGAGACCCGGTCTCAGGGTCGGCTTCATGCTCACGACCCCTTCCCTTCGGGCTTCGCCTTCTCGTCGCCCGGCAACACATAGTTCGTGCCTTCCCAAGGCGAGAGGAAATCGAAGCTGCGGAATTCCTGCGCCAATGTCACCTTGTCGTAGACCACCCGTTTCTGCTCGTCGTCGTAGCGCACCTCGACGAATCCGGTGAGGGGGAAATCCTTGCGCAGCGGATGGCCTTCGAAACCGTAGTCGGTCAGGATGCGACGCATATCCGGATGACCGGTGAACAGCACGCCGTAGAGATCGTAGGTTTCGCGCTCGAACCAATCGGCGCCACGGAAGACGTCGATCAGTGACGGAACTGGCGTGGTTTCGTCGGTCGCCACCTTGAGCCGTACACGCTGGTTCAGCCGCGGCGCCAGAAAATGATAGACGACATCGAAACGCTGTTCGCGCGACGGCCAATCCACGGCAGTCACATCGATGATGTTGATGAACTGGCAAGCCGGATCATCGCGCAGGAATGTCACGACTTTGATGACATCGGCGGCCTTGGCGATGACGGTCAATTCACCGTGTGCAACCGCATAGCCGGTGACGGAAGCGCCGAGGGCGTTTTTGATCGTTTGCCCAAGCCTGTCGAGCGTGTCGTCCATATTTGGTCCCGCTCAGCGCTCGATCGTTCCGGTGCGGCGAATCTTTTTCTGCAAAAGCATCACGCCATAGAGCAGCGCCTCTGCTGTCGGCGGACAGCCGGGCACATAGATGTCGACCGGCACGATACGATCGCAGCCGCGCACGACGGAATACGAATAGTGATAGTAACCGCCGCCGTTCGCACATGAGCCCATAGAGATCACGTAGCGCGGCTCCGGCATCTGGTCGTAGACCTTTCGCAGCGCGGGCGCCATTTTGTTGGTTAGCGTGCCTGCAACGATCATTACGTCGGATTGGCGCGGCGAGGCACGCGGCGCAAAGCCAAACCGTTCGGCGTCGTAGCGCGGCATCGACATCTGCATCATTTCGACCGCGCAACAGGCGAGCCCGAACGTCATCCACATCAGGGAACCGGTGCGCGCCCAGGTAATCAGATCGTCGGCAGCCGTGACCAGAAAGCCCTTGTCGGCAAGTTCCGCGTTCACGCCGGTGAAAAAAGAATCATCCGCCCCGACCGGCTTGCCGGTGCGCGGATCGAGAATTCCCCTCGACGCGGGTGCGACTATACTCATGGATTCTTCAATCCCATTCCAGCGCCCCCTTCTTCCATTCATATATGAACCCGATGGTGAGGACGCCAAGGAACACCATCATCGACCAGAAGCCGAAAAGACCGATTTGGCGGAAGACGACCGCCCAGGGGAACAGGAAGGTCACTTCAAGGTCGAAAATGATGAAGAGAATGGCAACGAGGTAGAAGCGCACGTCGAACTTCATGCGCGCGTCATCGAACGCGTTGAAGCCGCACTCGTAGGCGGAGAGCTTTTCGGGATCCGGTTGCTTATACGCGACGATGAAAGGGGCGATCAGCAGCGCAAGGCCGATGCCGAGCGCGACAGCGATGAAAACAACCAGAGGCAAGTAGTCCAACAGCAAAGCGCTCATCGGCGACCTCAAGCGTGCAGCCCCCGGTTTACCTGATATACGCCCGCCTGGACTACTCGGCGGCCAGAAAGGCGCCGGTTATCCCGCACAAATAGGCCCTGCTTGTCTGGAATAGCCTCAAGGACGGGAGCGGCCGAGGCTTAGCGCAGCGCACAATGGGTGGCAAGCCGACATTCGGCGGTCATCCACGAGCGATCGCGCCCTATTTCAGCGAATGGCAGCCACGTGATTGACGGGGCGCAGCTCGCCCTCGATATTCCCGCCGGCGCACCGTACGCGTGGAATTTGGGAACAGTTCATGGGTCTTCCTCGGCAAATGGTGGCTCTGCTTGCGTTGATGGGCCTTGCCACAATCTCGGCATTTGCGGCGAACGCCGATGACTACCCCTCACGTGCGGTTAAGATCATCGTTCCGTTCGGCGCCGGCGGACCAACCGATGTTTATGCCCGCGCAATCGGCGAGGAATTGCGCAAGTCCCTGCATCAGCCATTTGTCATGGAAAACCGTCCGGGTGCTGGCACAACCATTGGCACCGAGGTCGTCGCCAAGTCGCCGCCCGATGGCTATACGCTTCTGATGGTCTCAGGCACCCAAACTGTCAACGAGACCCTCTACGCCCACAAGCAATATCAGCTCATGCGCGATCTTGTGCCGGTCGCGCCGCTGATCGACACTGATCTGGTGCTGGTTGGGCATCCGTCAGTGCCGGCAAAGAACCTCAGCGAACTGCTGGCGCTCGCGCGCGCCAAGCCTGGTACCATCAACTATGGTTCGTCCGGTCCCGGCTCGAACTACCACATGGCCGGCGAACTTCTGAAAAATCTGACCGGCATTGATATCGTGCATGTGCCTTACAAAGGCTCGACGGGCGCGCGCAACGACATCCTCAGCGGGCAAGTCCAGATCCTTTTTGATTCCGTGCCGACGATGGCGCCAATGATCAAGGCCGGACTGGTGCGCGCACTCGGCACGACTGGCAAAACGCGTTCGCCAACGTTGCCCGATGTGCCGACGATCGCGGAAGCCGGCGTTCCGGATTTCAACGCCACCTTGTGGGTCGGCTTCATGGCTCCCGCCGGCACGCCGCAGCCGATCGTCGACAAACTCAATCGCGAGATCACAAAGATTCTGGCGCGGGCGGACATCAAAGAGGCCTGGGAAAAAACAGGCGCGACGCCAGTCGTCATGACACAGCCGGAATTCAAAGCATTCATGGACAGCCAGGTCGCCAAATGGGCAAATGTCATCAAGGCCAACCACATTCCACCAATCAACTGATCCGAACTATAGGCAAGCAATGAATGAAATGAGCAAACCAGCCGCCGCGATCAAAGGCGAGGACCATTGGACGACCAAGGACGGCGGAGTGAAGCTGTTCCTGTTTGAAAAATACGCCGGCGATCCCGCCAAGACCGCGGGCACAATTCTGTTCGTGCACGGCTCGTCCATGGCGTCCCAGCCAACCTTCGACTTGCAGGTGCCGGGTCGGCCCGATTCATCCGCAATGGATCATTTCGCCCGCCGCGGCTTCGATTGCTGGTGCGTCGACATGGAGGGTTATGGGCGCTCCACCAAGGACCGCGATAACAACGCGCCCATCGCGCAAGGCGCCGACGATTGCTACGCCGCGGCGCTATATATTCAGAAGCTGCGCGGTCAACGACCGTTCCTTGTCTATGGAATTTCCTCTGGCGCACTTCGTGCGGCGATGTTCGCCGAACGTCACCCTGAAATGGTCGAACGTCTGGCGCTCGACGCTATGGTGTGGACCGGTGAAGGCTCTCCCACACTTGAACAGCGGCGCAAGAAACTGGCCGAATTCACAGCCAAGAACCGCCGGCCGATCGACAAGGCTTTCATCCATTCGGTATTCGACCGCGATCATCCCGACACTGCCGAGCGCAAGGTTATCGATGCGTTCGCCGATGCCGTAACAGCACTCGACAATTCCGTGCCAACCGGAACCTACGTCGACATGTGCTCGAGGCTACCGGTGGTCAATCCGGAAAAGATTACGGTGCCGACACTCATTATGCGAGGTCAACACGACGGCATCGCCTCGATGGATGATCTGCTGAAATTCTACGCGAAGCTGCCAAACCCGGACAAACAGTTCACAGTGATGCCAGGCATCTCACACGCCAGCTTCCAGCAAAAGAACTACATGGTCGTGTATCACATCCTGGCGAGTTTTTTCTCGCAGCCGGCACCGGTATATCGGGGCTAACCCCCTCGATCGTCGTGCCCGGCCTTGTGCGGGGCAGCCAGCCTTTCTTTCGGGAGCAAAGACGTCGATGGCCGGACAAGCTCGGCCGTGACAATTATCCGGCGCCTACTTTAGCCGCTAGATCGTTGAGATCGGCCGCCGCCACATCAACAGGCACGGTTGGCTTGGTTTCGCCCGTGCCGGGGCCGTGCTCATCCGCCCGCGCGATGTGGCCTGTGCGCAACCCGCACGCTGCGGCGGCGGCGAGATCGCTGCTATGCGCCGCCACCATCATGCATTGATCTGGCTTGAGATCGAACGCTTCGCATGCGGCAAGGTAAACGTGCGGCTTGGGTTTGTAGTCGCCGGCAATTTCTGCACCGAGGATTGCGTCCCACGGAAACTGGTTGCGACGAGCGAGATCAACCATCAACGAGATGTTTCCGTTCGATACGGGCGCCAGAAAAAATTTCTTGCTTAGCCGTCCAAGCGCCGGCGGCACGTCCGACCAGGCATCGAGGCGGTGCCACGCCAATGTCAGTTCGCGCAAAACGTCGTCGGAGAGATTGCGTACGTTAAAACGCGGCAGGAAGCGCTCGAGGTTGCGGCGGTGCAGGATGTCGAGCTTGGAAAAAGGGATGCGACCGGAGCGAACCTCCTCCATGCCGGGCTGATACTCGCCCCTCCAGGCATCGGCGAAGCCGGTCCAGTCGAGGTTAACCCCAAGAGGTCGGAGCACCCGCCCAGCCTCGCGCGCGACCCCTGTCCGCCAGTCGACCAGGGTCCCGAATACGTCAAAGAACATCGCCCGAATGGCGGTCATAGAACGCCTCGCGGCCCTGTTTTCCGGCTGCAGGAGGCACCGGAATGACCACCGGAAATCATGGCTAAGTCATTGATAAAATGGCGGGAGCGACGGGACTCGAACCCGCGGCCTCTGCCGTGACAGGGCAGCGCTCTAACCAACTGAGCTACGCCCCCGCGGGCGTGGGTCCGAGTTATAGGCGGCCATATGGTGAGTCAAGGTAAACGCATTCTCGGTAACCGAAATTGCGAAAAAGCCTTATTTACCTAGAAGAATCGATGGTCAGAGTGCCCCCGAATCGTCTATTCGGGCATGGTGTTTGGCGCTTCGCCAAACTGGCGGATTCAAGAGGAGGATCCCACTGATGGCAATGGTTCCTGGAAAAGCTCCGACACCACCGACTGTCACGCTTAAACATCTTGCAGCCGCGCTCGCGGAAACGCACGAGATGTCGAAGAAACAAGCGGAGACCGTGCTCGGCGATCTGGTCGGCAACATCGTGAAGCATTTGAAGAAAGGCGAGCGCATTCGCATTGGCGGCCTGGGCATTCTCCAGGTACGCAAACGCGCCGCACGCATTGGCCGCAATCCTGCGACCGGCGAGCAAATTCAGATTAAGGCGAGCAAGAAAGTTGCTTTCCGCGCTTCTAAGGAATTGAAGGAGTCGATCTAGCGACTTTCTGCCTGACCCTCATGGGAATACCGGCAGGCGCGAGACGACAGGCTTCTTCGCCTGCCGTCGCGTATTTAGGTTGACCTGCCTGCTTGCGTCGGACCGCAGTCGCGCGATATTGCGTGTGAATCAGGGCGGTTAGCTCAGTTGGTAGAGCGCCTGCTTTACACGCAGGATGTCGGCGGTTCGAGTCCGTCACCGCCCACCAAGGAAATCTAGTCTTTTCGACTCATGCGATATGACGGATACAGCGTGGGGTAGCACACAGGGTAACTGCAAGAGCAAGTTCGCAGCGGTGCCGTAAGCCCACGAATCTGACAGGGTTGGGGTCACGGCGCCAGGCGCATAAGGAGCTAACGTCCATGACTGACATGGCACCGGCAGCCAAACCGTCGGCCCCAAAGTCGATCACCACCAAGCACTTGGCCTATGAGCTGGCGGAGCAACATCAGCTCAGCAAGCAGCTGAGCCTGAAGATGATGGAAGAGCTCATCGGCATGATCACCACACACCTAAAAAAGGGCGAGCGGGTGAAGCTCGTTGGGCTCGGGATTCTGCAAGTGCGGAATCGTGCTGCCCGTATGGGCCGCAATCCGATGACCGGCGAGGCAATTCAGATCAAGGCGAGCAAGAAAGTTGCGTTCCGCGCCTCCAAGGACCTCAAGATGGCGATCTGAACGACAGATGGGGTCGCTTCAACTTTTCCCCTAAATTGCTGCCTCGAAGCGATCCGATGAGTTTCCTCCACCGCAAGCTTCGGGCTAACTCAATCACGCATGATTCGAAAAGGAGGGGTGCATGGCCAAAATGATGTCGAAGTCAGAGTTGATTCAAAAAATCGCTGAACAGCATTCGAACTTGGCGCGGAAAGACGTCAAAGGCGTCATCGAGACGCTCGCGACGATCGGCTACAAGGAACTCAATAGATCGGGAGCCTTCCTTGTGCCCGGATTTGCCAAATTCGTCGTTATTAAAAAGCCCGCAACAAAGGAGCGGAGCGGCATCAATCCGTTCACGAAGGAGCCCACGATATTCAAGGCAAAGCCGGCCCGGAAAATCGTCAGGGCTCGGCCGGTAAAGGCTGCGAAAGACGCTGTAATGTGATTTCGGAACGCGATCGTCGCTGGGGAGGGCAAACCCTCGGCGCGCGCGTCGCGAGCAGTGTTCCCGGGACAGTGATAGCGAAGGGCGGACCAAGGCGGGCGTCCACGGCTTCGGTTGGCAAGCCGACCGTCCCATCTCCGCGAAACGAAAACGGCGCCTCGCGGCGCCGTTTCCATTTGTATTTTCTACGTGCGTGCTCTCAGTGCGCAGTTAGCCCGGACCCATCCTCATCCACTGCAGGCTCGGCTGCGGCGGCCTCGGCCGCGAGCTTGGCGCTCGCCTCATCCCATTCGATTGGCACGGGCGCGCGGACCAGCGCACGCGCCAGCACTTCGTCCATGCGCGTGACCGGAACGATATCCAGTCCCTTTTTGATCGTGTCGGAGATCTCTACCAGATCCTTGGCGTTCTCCTCGGGGATCAGCACGGTCTTCATGCCACCCCGCGCGGCAGCCAACAGCTTCTCTTTCAAGCCGCCAATTGGCAGCACGCGACCACGGAGCGTGATTTCACCTGTCATAGCGACGTCACGACGGACCGGGATTCCGGTCATTACCGAAACGATAGCTGTGACCATGGCAACGCCTGCTGAGGGCCCATCCTTCGGTGTCGCACCTTCCGGCACGTGCACGTGGATGTCGCGTTTGTCGAACAGAGGCGGTTGGATGCCAAAGGCGACCGCACGCGAGCGGACGTAAGACGCCGCCGCCGAAATCGACTCCTTCATAACGTCACGCAGATTGCCCGTGACGGTCATCCTGCCCTTGCCCGGCATCATCGCACCCTCGATGGTGAGCAGTTCCCCGCCCACATCGGTCCATGCCAATCCGGTGACCACGCCAATGAGGTCCTCTGCCTCGATCTCGCCATAGCGGAACTTCGGCACACCAAGGTAGTCGCCGAGGCTCGCGGCCGTGACCGCAATCGATTTCTTCTTCGAGGTCATCAGCTCCTTCACCGCCTTGCGGATCAGCGTCGAGAGCTCACGCTCGAGATTGCGCACGCCCGCTTCCCGCGTGTACCGGCGGATCATGGTCAGTAGCGCCTCGTCGTCGATTGACCATTCCTTGGCATCGAGGCCGTGCTTGACGACCGCGTGTGGGATCAGGTGTTTGCGCGCGATCTCAACCTTTTCGTCCTCGGTGTAGCCGGCGATGCGGATGATCTCCATGCGGTCCATCAGCGGCGGCGGAATATTGAGCGTATTCGCCGTGGTGATGAACATCACGTTGGACAGGTCGTAGTCGACCTCGAGGTAGTGGTCGTTGAACGTGTGGTTCTGTTCAGGGTCAAGCACCTCGAGCAAGGCCGATGATGGATCGCCGCGGAAATCGGCGCCCATCTTGTCGACTTCGTCGAGCAGGAACAGCGGGTTCGAGGTCTTGGCCTTGCGCATTGACTGGATGATCTTGCCTGGCATCGAGCCGATATAGGTGCGCCGGTGGCCGCGGATCTCGGCCTCGTCACGCACGCCGCCGAGCGACACGCGCACGAACTCGCGTCCGGTCGCTTTCGCGATCGATTTGCCGAGCGACGTCTTGCCGACGCCGGGAGGCCCGACGAGGCAAAGGATCGGTCCGGTCAGTTTGTTCGCCCGCTGCTGCACGGCGAGATACTCAACGATGCGTTCCTTGACCTTCTCCAGGCCATAGTGATCGGCGTCGAGAATCTGCTCGGCAAGCGTGAGATCTTTCTTGACCTTGCTCTTCTTGCTCCACGGGATAGAAAGGAGCCAGTCGAGATAGTTGCGCACGACCGTAGCTTCCGCCGACATCGGTGACATCTGGCGCAGCTTCTTGAGCTCGTGTGTGGCCTTCTCTCGAGCTTCCTTCGAGAGCTTGGTCTTCTTGATCTTGTCTTCCAGCTCCTGGAGTTCGTCGCGACCTTCCTCGTCGCCGAGCTCCTTCTGGATCGCCTTCATCTGCTCGTTGAGGTAGTACTCGCGCTGGGTCTTCTCCATCTGCCGCTTGACGCGGGTCCGGATGCGCTTCTCAACCTGCAGAACAGAGATCTCACTCTCCATCAAGCCAAGCACCTTCTCCAGGCGCTGGGTCACGGAGGGCGTCTCCAGGATATCTTGCTTGTCCGGAATCTTGACAGCGAGGTGCGAAGCCACGGTGTCGGCGAGCTTGGCGTAATCCTCGATCTGCTGGATCACACCCACGACTTCGGGCGACACCTTCTTGTTCAGTTTCACGTAATTTTCGAATTCGGTGACCACGGAACGTGCCATAGCCTCCGCTTCCACGCGATCGCCGGTGTCATCGACAAGCGCGCTGGCGTCGGCTTCGTAGTAGTCGTTCCGGTCGGTATATTTGAGAACCTTCGCACGCGTGGCGCCCTCGACCAGCACTTTCACGGTGCCATCGGGAAGCTTGAGCAGTTGCAGGACGCTCGCCAGCGTACCGACTTCGAAGATCGCGTCGGTCGCCGGATCGTCGTCGGAGGCGTTCTTCTGCGTGGCAAGCAGGATGAAGGTGTCAGAGCGCATGACCTCTTCCAGCGCCTTGATCGACTTTTCACGGCCGACGAAGAGCGGAACGATCATGTGCGGGAACACCACGATGTCGCGCAGCGGCAAAACCGGATAGGCCCGGGTTTCGCCGGGTTGCAGCTGGGGTCGTGGTTTGGTGGTCATTGGCCTTGTCCTTTTGTTGTGCCCCTGCCGTTTGACCCGCTTGTGCGGCATCGCACGGCAGTGCCGGTAGGAAGGGCAAGGAGGCGCAGGGCGGACGGGCCCGGCGCGCTTTGAGGGAGGCTACGAAACCCTCGCCCATTTGGTAGTCAGATACGACTTTTCGTACGCCAGATAGCTTCGAACGCTATAGGTATGGCGTGGCAAAACGCTCCGCAAGAACCCCACTTTGCCACTTAAAGCGAGTCCCTTGCTGGTAACAACCCCGCAACTCATGCGAATCGGCTGCCTTTTCCGGAATATTTTGATCCCGGCGGAACAGGTCACGCGCTGGCGCTGCCCGTCTCTGCCGTCCGGTCGCTGCGGTCGGCATAGATGTAAAGCGGCCGGGCCGTTCCCTCAACGACCTCCTTGGAGATCACCACCTCCTCGACCCCCTCCAGGCTCGGCAGGTCGAACATGGTGTCGAGCAGGATGCCCTCCATGATGGAGCGCAGTCCGCGCGCACCGGTCTTGCGGTCGATCGCCTTGCGGGCGATAGCGCCGAGCGCCTCTTCAGCCAGCGTCAGATCGATCGATTCCATCTCGAACAGCCGCTGATACTGCTTCACCAGGGCGTTCTTGGGCTCGACCAGGATCTTCTTGAGCGAGGCCTCATCGAGGTCCTCGAGGGTGGCAACCACCGGCAGGCGCCCGACAAACTCCGGGATCAAGCCGTATTTGAGCAGATCCTCCGGTTCGACTTCCCGGAAGATTTCGCCCTGCTTGCGATCCTCAGGCGCTACCACCTTGGCGCTGAAGCCGATCGACGTCGACCGTCCGCGGGCCGAAATGATCTTTTCAAGTCCGGCGAACGCACCGCCGCACACGAACAGGATATTGGTGGTATCGACCTGGAGGAATTCCTGCTGCGGGTGCTTGCGGCCGCCTTGCGGAGGCACCGAAGCGATGGTGCCTTCCATGATCTTCAGGAGCGCTTGCTGCACGCCCTCACCCGACACGTCGCGAGTGATCGATGGATTGTCGGACTTGCGCGAAATCTTGTCGATCTCGTCGATGTAGACAATACCGCGCTGGGCGCGCTCGACATTGTAATCGGCAGACTGCAAAAGCTTCAGGATGATGTTTTCGACGTCCTCGCCGACATAACCGGCTTCGGTCAGCGTCGTTGCATCCGCCATTGTAAAGGGCACGTCGAGGATACGCGCGAGCGTTTGTGCCAGGAGCGTCTTGCCCGAGCCGGTTGGGCCAATGAGCAAGATGTTCGACTTCGCCAACTCGACGTCGTTGTGCTTGGCCTGATGGTTGAGCCGCTTGTAGTGATTGTGAACGGCGACCGAGAGCACCTTCTTGGCGTGATCCTGACCGATCACATAGTCATCCAGGACTTTTCGGATTTCCTTCGGCGTCGGGATACCGTCGCGCGACTTCACCAACGAGGATTTGTTCTCCTCGCGGATGATGTCCATGCACAGTTCGACGCATTCGTCGCAGATGAACACCGTCGGGCCGGCAATGAGCTTGCGCACTTCGTGCTGGCTCTTGCCGCAGAACGAGCAGTAGAGGGTGTTCTTGGAATCGCTGCCGCCGACTTTGCTCATTCCATTCTCCGTCACACGCTTCCGTACTCTGGTCGGCGACACTTCTCGCTTAACCGCCGTCACGCACCGGAGCAAGTTTCGCGCCGGAACTCCAGCACGGCGGCCCTTATTCTGGGAAGGTCCGCACGCCCGTCTCTCCCCTACACCTTAAGCGAAGCATGCTAACGACGTGATAATCAAGATTCTATTAACGATAATGCCGCACTCACAGCCGCGAAAGCGCCCGTTCTAGCTGCATGTAGACCGGTTGGAACCGCCTGCAGGGCTGTCAGACGGGCTTGGAATGCGTCTCCTCGGGGCGCTTGTCGATCACCTTGTCGACCAGGCCAAAGTCCTTGGCTGCCTCTGCCGTGAGAAAATAGTCACGCTCGAGCGCGTCTTCTATTTTCTTCAGCGACTGGCCGGTGTGCTTCACGTAGATCTCGTTGAGCCGCTTTTTCAGGTTCAAAATCTCCTGCGCGTGCAGCATGATGTCGGTAGCCTGGCCTTGGAACCCGCCAGACGGCTGGTGCACCATGATGCGGGCGTTCGGCAACGCGAAGCGCTGATCCTTGGCGCCGGCCGCGAGCAGAAGCGATCCCATCGAGGCAGCCTGCCCTACACAGAGCGTGGAGACCGGCGGCCGCACAAATTGCATCGTGTCATAGATCGCCATGCCGGAGGTCACCACGCCGCCGGGCGAGTTGATGTACATCGAAACTTCTTTTTTCGGATTCTCCGCTTCCAAAAACAGCAGCTGTGCCACGACCAGCGTCGCCACCCCGTCCTCGATCGGCCCGGTGATAAAGATAATTCTCTCCTTCAACAGCCGAGAGTAAATGTCATAGGCCCGCTCGCCACGATTGGTTTGCTCAACCACCATCGGCACCAGATAGTTCATATAGGTATCGAGAGGGTCTCTCATTTCGACTCCTTGACGCGAATCATGTCGGCTAGACTAGCCTGCCGGCATACCCGGTGATCTATTTTCCCGCAGAGGTCCGCGCAAGCCACCCGCGGGGTCAGACGGCCGAATCGTCGTCTTTGTAGAGCTGCTCACGCGAAACCTTGCTTTCCGTTACGCCGGCGAGTTCAAGCAGGAAATCAACCACTTTTTCCTCGAATATCGGCGCCCGTAAGGCGGCAACTGCCTGCGGATTTTGACGGTAGTAATCCCACACGCGTTGCTCCTGGCCGGCAAACTGTCGGGCTCGCTCCATCACCGCACGGCTCAACTCATCTTCAGTCACGGTGATGTTGTTCTTCTCGCCGATCTCGGCCAGCACGAGGCCAAGTCTCACCCGGCGCTCGGCAATCGCGCGGTACTCGGCTTTGGCCTTCTCTTCGGTTGTGCCTTCATCGGCAAAGGTCTTGCGTTCGGTTTCCAGCTCGGAAAGCACTGATTTCCAAACGCGGTCGAACTCTTCCTCGACCAGCGTCGGCGGCGGCTCAAACTTGTGTAGTTTGTCGAGCGCGTCGAGCAGCGCACGTTTTATTTTCTGACGCGACATCGACGCGTGCTCGCGCGAAATGTTCTCCTTCACCGCTTCGCGCAGCTTCGCGATCGATTCCAGTCCAAGCGACTTGGCAAAATCATCGTTTGCCATCACGGTCCCCGGCGTTTCGATTGACTTTGCAGCGACGACGAATTCGGCGGCCTTGCCCGCTAGATCCTGTTTCATGTAGTGCGCAGGGAAAGTCACGTTCAGCGTCCTGGTTTCATCTTTCGCGATGCCAATGAGCTGATCCTCAAACCCCGGAATAAAGGTATTCGACCCGATCAAGACGACGGCATCATCACCGGAGCCGCCGTCGAATGGCTTGCCGTCGATCGTGCCGGCAAATGAGATTGTGATGCGATCATCCTTGACCGCCTTCTCGCCTTCCGGCCGCGCTGTGTAAGGCTTGTTCTGATCGACGATGCGAGAAATACCTTCATCGACTTCGGCATCGGTGACGTCGGCAGTAAGTTTTGTCAGCTTGATACTTTTAAAATCCCCGAGTGCGATCGGCGGCACGATCTCGAGCGCCATGGTGTAATTGAGATCGGTCTTGCCGGCGATAAGCTGTTCGATCGCGCCTTCGTCGGTCGGCAGTGTCACCTTCGGCTCGGCAGCGAGTTTGTAGCCACGTTCGCTGACAATCTGATTGTTGGCGTCGCGAACCGTCGTCTCGATCACTTCGGCCATAGCCGAGCGGCCATACATGCGCTTGAGGTGCGTGACCGGCACCTTGCCCGGGCGGAATCCGTTGATCCGGACGCGGTCTTTCAGCTCATCCAGACGCGCATTGACCTTGGCATCCAGTTCCGCGGCAGGAACGACAACCTGGTACTCGCGCTTAAGACCTTCGGACATCGTTTCAGTAACTTGCATCGGACACACTTTTTTCTCTGCTTGCACTCGCGTCACACCGGTTCACCATTGAGCCAAATGCGCCGGTCGTCGTGGAATACGGGCGGGCCCGCAAATCGTCCTAATCCCGTCAGCCTCTTTGTGGTGCGGGCGGAGGGACTCGAACCCCCACGACTTTCGCCACTGGAACCTAAATCCAGCGCGTCTACCAATTCCGCCACGCCCGCGGAGGGCAAATTACGGACGATTTTGGCGCCGCAATCCGGCACGGCTTAACGCGCCGATCCCCGCCAAGCAAGACATAACCACACCGTCCGGACCGGCCCGTTTGCCCCCTGTTGGCTCAAGGAAATAGGCCCTTTTGGGTCGCTCTCAATGGCACGCCCGTCAGCCACGCTGAACGGCAAGATAAGCAAACAGACATCGATAAACCCGCGGCAGCATGTCCGGTAGATCCTCCGCGATCAGACCGGCACCGAATTCGGTTGCGGCTTCGCCGTGCAGCCAGACCGCAGCCTCGGCAGCCTCGAACGGGGGCATACCTTGGGCTATCAGGCCGGCAATTATGCCCGCGAGGACGTCCCCGGATCCGGCCGTTGCGAGATTGGGTGGAGCGTTGTCGGCGATCGCGGCATGCCCTCCAGGAGCGGCAACCACCGTGTCTGCTCCCTTGTAGAGCACAATAGCGCCGCTGTATTTAGCCGCTAGGCGCGCTTTTTCAAGCTTTGAGTTAGAGTTAGTTTTCTTACTTACATAACTGAAAATACGAACAAATTCTCCTTCATGGGGCGTCATGATGACAGCGCGGCCCGCCCGTCGATTGACGGCAGACATCAAGAGCTCCGACTCCTCAGCAAAGCTGGTCAGGGCGTCGGCGTCCAGGACCACTGCAGCCTGGCTTTCGAGCGCAGTGAGCACCTGTTCCCGCATGGCGGCTCCAACGCCTCCGCCCGGTCCCACAACGATGGCGTTCCGCCGCTTGTCGGTTAGAAATTCCGCAAGTTCGGCCGATCCATCGACCGGGCGGACCATGACGGCCAGGCTCGCGGCCGCGTTGATGGCCAATGCCTCGCGCGGGCTGGCGATGGTGACTAGGCCTGCGCCTGCCCGAAGCGCCCCGCGTGCCGCCAACCGCGCTGCTCCCGTCGTCGTCGGGCCGCCTGAAACGACGACCGCATGACCGCGCGAATATTTGTGACCCTGAGACCGTGGTTTCGGAAACGTGCCACCCCACAGTTGCGGAGCATTGGCGAAAGTTTGCGGTTTGATCGCGTCCAGTACGCTGCCGGGAATCCCGATGTCGGATACCTCGACCGCGCCGCAGTTCAGACGGCCGGGCAGCAACAGATGACCTGTCTTGCGCCGGAAAAAGGTCACTGTTCGGGTCGCTTTGACTGCGGCTCCCATGATCGCACCGCTGCTACCGTTCACTCCGCTCGGTAAGTCGACAGCAACGATGGGCACACCACCGGCGTTCATCGCGCCAATCATGGCACGCGGTAGTCCTTCGACGTCGCGATCAAGCCCGGCGCCGAACAACGCGTCGACGATAATGTCGCAATCGGCCAGTGCGGTAGGCGAGGCTTCTTCCACCGTCCCGTCCCAACGTTTTGCAGCCAGCGCGGCATCGCCCTTCAGTTTCTTCGGCTCACCGACAAAACAGAGACGGACCTTATGGCCTCGTTCAGATAGATGGCGGGCGGCGACGAACCCGTCGCCCCCGTTGTTGCCTGGCCCAACTACGACAGCAACGCGTTGGCGCTGCATGCTGCCAGTGACGTCAGCCACGGCGCGCCCAGCGTTCTCCATAAGTTCGATGCCGGATATGCCACCGGCAATCGCCAGACGATCCGCTTGAGCCATCTCGGCAGTCGTGAGCAACTCAATCATCTCAGGCAAGCCTATCCGACCGGTCCCGCACCGAACAAATCGAACTAATCGATTGCGCCGCAACAGGTCTTTAGCGGCTGGCTAAAATCTAGACACTTTGCTTAACTTGTAGGCGTCGAACATTGGGCAGCCTGTAAGTCAGCGCCTGCATTTCAAACAAGCCATTGCGAACAATGGCTTTTTTGTGCGGTACCGGCTTGGCACGGGACCTGCAAACCGGTAGCGCGGTTCTCCGGGTCAGTCAGTCCCTGAGGGCTGGGGAGTAAGGACAGGCGATGAAAAAAATCGAAGCCATCATCAAACCCTTCAAACTCGACGAGGTGAAGGAAGCGCTCCAGGAGGTCGGTCTACAGGGGATAACCGTGACCGAAGCGAAGGGCTTCGGACGACAGAAGGGACATACCGAGCTATACCGCGGCGCCGAATACGTGGTCGATTTTCTCCCGAAGGTGAAAATCGAAATCGTGCTCGGCGACGACATGGTGGAAAAAGCGATCGATGCAATCCGGCGCGCTGCTCAGACTGGCCGGATTGGCGACGGCAAGATATTCGTTTCCAACATCGAAGAAGCCATTCGGATCAGGACCGGGGAATCCGGAATTGATGCAATCTAAGCCGCAGGCAACCGTCC
Source organism: Pseudolabrys sp. (assembly GCA_041500065.1). Lineage (GTDB taxonomy): Bacteria > Pseudomonadota > Alphaproteobacteria > Rhizobiales > Xanthobacteraceae > Pseudolabrys. Next base: position 1,699 of record JBGQLL010000010.1, on the reverse strand, counting down.
TCGCGGTAATTTTTTGAAAACAAGGGGGAATGCAGTCCATGACGACAGCCAAAGAAGTCATGAAGATGATCAAGGACAACGACGTGAAATACGTCGATTTCCGATTTACTGACCCACGCGGCAAGTGGCAGCACGTCACCTTCGACGTCACCATGATCGAAGAAGACACCTTTGCCGAAGGCCAGATGTTTGACGGCTCCTCGATCGCCGGATGGAAGGCGATCAATGAGTCGGACATGAATTTGATGCCGGATCCGGCGACCGCCTGCATCGATCCATTCTTCGCTGAGACCACGATGTCGCTGGTCTGCGACGTGCTCGAGCCGACCACTGGTGAACCATACAATCGCGATCCACGTGGCATCGCCAAAAAGGCCGAAGGCATGGTGAAGACCGCCGGCGTCGGCGACGCGATCTTCTTCGGGCCTGAGGCGGAGTTCTTCGTGTTCGACGATGTTAAATACGCCGCCGAGCCCTACAACACCGGATTCAGACTCGACTCGATCGAACTGCCATCCAATTCGTCCACCGAATACGAGGGCGGTAATCTCGGACATCGCATTGGTACCAAGAAGGGTTACTTCCCTGTGCCGCCACAAGATTCCGCACAGGACATGCGCAGCGAAATGCTGGCGGCCATGGCGAAAATGGGTGTAAAAGTTGAGAAGCACCACCACGAAGTGGCGTCGGCGCAGCACGAGCTCGGGATGAAGTTCTCGCCGCTCACGCAGATGGCCGACCAGATGATGATCTACAAGTACTGCATCCAGCAGGTGGCGCAGATCTACGGCAAGACTGCGACATTCATGCCAAAGCCGGTTTATGGCGATAACGGCTCAGGCATGCATTGCCACCAATCGATCTGGAAAGCCGGAAAGCCGGTGTTTGCAGGCAATAAGTATTCCGACCTGTCGGAAACCTGCTTGTCGTACATCGCCGGCATTATCAAACACGCCAAGGCGATTAATGCCTTCACCAACCCGACGACCAACTCATACAAGCGATTGGTGCCGGGCTTCGAGGCGCCGGTGCTTCTCGCCTATTCGGCCCGCAACCGCTCCGCGTCGTGCCGAATACCCTATACGACCAACCCAAAGGCCAAGCGTGTCGAAGTTCGCTTCCCTGATCCGCTCGCCAATCCATATCTCGCTTTTGCGGCCATGCTCATGGCCGGCCTTGACGGTATCAAGAACAAGCTCGATCCAGGCTCGGCGATCGACAAGGACCTTTACGACCTCCCACCGGCGGAATTGAAGAGGATCCCGACAGTGTGCGGCTCTCTCCGTCAGGCGCTTGGCGAATTGGACAAAGATCGCGAGTTCCTGAAAGCAGGTGGCGTGTTCGATGACGACTTCATCGATTCCTATATGGATCTCAAGATGCAGGAAGTGATCCGGTTCGAGCACACCCCGCATCCGGTCGAGTTCGACATGTACTATTCGGCGTAAGCGTTCCTCCCAAACATCGTGCAGTTAGTTAGCTTTGCGATGCAACTTTCGGGCGCTCCGCAAGGGGCGCCCTTTTTCTTGGGCGAGAGACGCCTCAGATCATCAGGAAAACGACAAAGATAAGCCCGGCGGCGATGCCGGCCGCGGTCGCCAGGATTTGTCGGCGATGGCGCTTGGGCCCATAGACGCCGGCAGCACGGCGGGCGGCTATCAGGGCCGCGTCGAATTCAGCAGAGTTTGAGTAGGCGCAG
>JBGQLL010000009.1:0-30558 GCA_041500065.1 Pseudolabrys sp. | reverse complement strand
GCATCCCGGCTCGGCGGCTGGCGCACGAAATAGGCGCATATCATCGGCGTTACCGAGAGCGACACCACGGTGGAGATGGCGATCGCAAAGGCGAGCGTCACTGAAAACTCACGGAATAGTCTTCCGACAATGCCGCCCATGAACAACAGCGGGATGAAAGCCGCGATCAGCGAAACCGAAATAGAGACGACCGTGAAGCCGATCTGCTTGGCGCCCAGCAAAGTGGCGCGTAATGGCGATGCGCCGCGCTCGAGATGGCGGAATGCGTTTTCGATCATCACGATAGCGTCGTCCACGACGAACCCGACGCTGACCGCCAATGCCATCAGCGACAGGTTGTCGATGGAAAAGCCGGCCGCCCACATCGCAGCGCACGTGCCGGAGAGTGCAAGGGGCACCGTGATGCCGGCTGCCGCGGTCGGCGCTGCTCGCCGCAGGAAGAGAAAGACCACCAGCATCACGAGCACGATAGTGGCGGTGAGCGTCAGCTGCATGTCGTGCACGCTGGCGCGGATCGTCTGGGTGCGGTCGGTCAACACCGAAATGTCGAGGCCGGCCGGCACCCACTGTCTGAGCTCGGGGAGCAGGGCGTAAATGCGGTCGACCGTATCGATAACGTTGGCGTTGCCCTGCTTGGTAATGATGAGCAGCACGGATGGATCCTTGTTGAACCATCCGGCGGCACGGCTGTTGCGCACGCTTGCGCGAATGGTGGCGACATCCGACAGCCGGATCACGGTGCCATTCACGGTCTTCACGACCAACGGATCATATTCATTGGCGTTGCGTAACTGATCGTTGATGCCGATTGTCGTTGCACGGTTGGCGCCATCGAACGTGCCGAGAGGCCCGGCTGCATTTGAATTGGAGATGGCCGTGCGCACATCCTCCATCGCCAGCCCCATGGCGGAGAGTCGTGCCGGGTCGACCCGCACGCGGATCGCTGGCTGCTCGGAGCCCGCGACCGTGACGTCAGCGACGCCATCCACCTGCGACAGGCGCTGCGCGATCACGCTGTCGGCCGCGTCGTAAATGGCGCTCGGGGTCATCGTCTTGGATGTGAGCGCCAGGATCAGGATCGGAGCCGCTGACGGATTGGCTTTGCGGAAGGTTGGCAGCTGCGGCATGTCGGTCGGCAAGTCGCTGAGCGCTGCATTGAGCGCCGCCTGCACGTCGCGCGCAGCACCTTCGATACTGCGGCTCAGGTCGAACTGGACGGTAATGCGCGACTGGCCAAGGGAGGTGACCGAGGTCAGTTCGGTGACTCCGGCGATCTCGCCAACGCGCCGTTCAAGCGGGGCTGCAACTGTTGCAGCCATGATGTTGGGATCGGCGCCGGGCAGGCTGGCACTAATATTGATGGTCGGAAATTCGACGCTCGGCAGGCTCGCGACGGGAAGAAAGAAATAGGCAACAACGCCAACCAGGAACAATCCGGTCGCCATCAACGTGGTGCCGATCGGCCGCCGAATGAAGGGGTAGGAGAAATTCACGGCCGACCTCGTGCCGGGCGTGCTACCCGGCGCGGCGCCGGCGGTGGGGCGGGTGCAAGCCGCGCCCGCAGGCGTTCCATGTAAAGATAGATCACCGGTGTGGTGTAGAGCGTCAGCAACTGTGAGAGCAGCAAGCCGCCAATAATTGTGACGCCGAGCGGATTGCGCAGCTCCGAGCCCGTGCCCGCCTCAAGCGCCAACGGCAAGGCGCCGAACAAGGCCGCCAGCGTGGTCATCATGATCGGGCGGAAGCGCAACAGGGCGGCCTGCACGATCGACTCCTCGGGCGAGAGGCCCTGATGGCGTTCAGCTTCGATCGCGAAGTCGATCATCAGAATTGCGTTCTTCTTCACAATGCCCATCAGCAGCACGATGCCGATCAGCGCGATCACCGACAGGTCATAGCCGAAGACCATCAACGCCAGCAGCGCGCCGACACCGGCGGAGGGAAGGGTGGATAGAATTGTGAGTGGGTGAATGAAGCTCTCGTACAGGACGCCAAGCACGATGTAGATCGCGATGGCGGCGGCAAGGATCAGCCAGGGTTCGCCGGCCAGCGACTTCGCGAATTCGGCGGCATCGCCGGAATAGCTGCCGGTCACCGATGTCGGCATGCCGATCTCCTGCTGCGCAGCGCGGATGACCGCGACTGCGTCGGAGAGTGCGTAGCCGGGTGCAAGATCGAAACTGATGGTGACGGAGGGAAACTGTTCCTGGTGCGCGATAGCAAGCGGCGCCGATGTCGGCACGAAACGGGCAAAGGCGGCCAGCGGCACCTGTGCGGTATTGGTGACGGAATTGGGCGTGGCCGTCGTGTTGGTATTGGTATTTCCGCTCGCCGTATTGGCGACGGTTGCTGCCGTGCCGGTCGAGGTGCTGGCGCCCGTGATGTAAAGCTTCGTGAGCGCGTTGGGATCCTGCTGATAACGCGGCTGCGCTTCCAGAATGACGCGGTACTGGTTCGCCTGCCCATAGATCGTGGAAATCTGACGCTGGCCGAAGGCGTCGTTGAGGGTATCGGTGACGCTTTGCATGGAAACGCCAAGCCGTCCGGCCTGTTCGCGATCAACGTCGACCTGCACGCGCGGGCCACCTTCCTGCGCCTCGGATGCGACTTCACGCAGCGCCGGGTCGCCGCGAAGCGCTCGCACCAGCTTGTCGGCCCATTCGATCAGTTCGGCACGGTCGGTGGAGACCAAAGTGTATTGATACTGCGCACGGCTTACACGGGTCGAAATCTGGATGTCTTGTGTGGCCTGGAAATACACGGTCATGCCGGCGATGCCGGCAACCTTATCCTTGAGCCGTGCGACAATTTCCTCGACACGCGCGTGACGGTCGTCGCGTAGCTTCAGCGTAATGGCGAGGCGACCCGCATTGGGCGTTGCATTCATCGGGCTGACGCCGATGACGGAAACGACGCCAGTGACATCCGGGTCGGTGCGGATTGCATCTTCCACCGCGTGCTGACGCCGCTGCATTTCAGAGAATGACACATCGGGGCTGGCTTCTGTGACCGCCGTGATCAGGCCGGTGTCCTGGAGAGGCAAAAAGCCTTTCGGCACGACGACGTAGAGCAAGATGGTAGCGACGAGCGTGGCCAGAGTGACGATGAGCGTTTCGCGCTGGCGGCGCAGCACCCACTCGAGGCTTCGCCGATAGAACTCGACCGTGCGTTCGGTAAGTTCATGGAAGCGGGCGGTAAACGCATTTGTGGTGCCGCCACCCGACTCGTCGACATGTCGCAGCAACCGCGCGCACATCATCGGCGTCAGCGTCAGCGAGACGATCGCAGACGCCACGACCGCGATTGTCAGAGTGAGCGCGAATTCGCGAAACATACGGCCGACAAGGCCGGTCATGAATAGCAGCGGGATAAACACCGCAATCAGCGACAGAGTCAGCGAAATCACCGTAAAGCCGATTTCGCGTGCACCACGAAGGGCTGCTTCCAGGGGATTTTCCCCGTCCTCTATGTGGCGCACGATGTTCTCGATCATGACGATGGCGTCGTCGACCACGAAGCCGGTGCCGATCGTCAGCGCCATCAGCGACAGGTTGTCGAGCGAGAAACCGCAAAACCACATGACGCCGAAAGTCGCGATCAGCGATAGCGGCAGCGCTACGCCAGCAATGATGGTGGCACGAATGGTACGCAGGAAGATCAGCACGACCAGCACCACCAGCGCGATGCTGAGCACCAGCGTGAACTGCACATCGTGAATCGAGGCGCGAATGGTTGTGGTGCGGTCATTGACGATGGTCAGGGTCGCGCCCGCCGGCATTGCGCGCCGCAAGCGCGGCAATTCGGCGTGCACGCGTTGCACCGTCTCGATCACGTTGGCTCCGGGCTGACGCTGCACGTCGACCACGATCGACGGCTTGCCCCGGTACCAGGCTCCGACCTTGGTGTTCTCCAGTCCATCGACGACGTCGGCGAGGTCGCTGATTTTGACCGGCGCGCCATTGCGGAACGCCACGACGATATCCCTGTAGGTATCGACCGCGGTGATCTGGTCATTGGCAGCGATGGTGTACGACTGATGCGCGCCGTCGAGCGAGCCTTTCGGACCAGCCACATTGGCGCCAACGATGGCCGTGCGCATGTCCTCCAGTGCGAGGCCGTAGGCAGCAAGCCGCGACAGGTCGGCCTGAATGCGGATCGCCGGCCGGATGCCGCCTTGCACTGAGACGTGGCCGACGCCGGTCACCTCGGAAAGTCTTGGCGCCATGATGGTGTCGGCCATGTCGCTGAGGGTGCGTAGATCGATCGTCTCCGAGGTCAGCGCGAGCGTGATGATCGGCGCGTCGGCCGGGTTCACCTTCGAATAGAGCGGCGGGTAGGGCAGGTTACGCGGCAGCGTCGAGCCGGCGGCGTTGATCGCCGACTGCACATCTTGCGCGGCCGCGTCGATATCGCGGCTGAGGTCGAATTGTAGCGTGACCTGGCTGATGCCGAAGGAGCTCGAGGAAGTCATCGTCTGGAGCGCCGGAATCTGGCCAAATTGGCGCTCCAGCGGAGCTGTGACCAGCGCGGCGATGGTGTCGGGGTTGGCGCCGGGAAGCTGCGTGGTGACCTGGATGGTCGGGAAATCGACTTGCGGCAGCGCCGAAACCGGGAGCCACCAATAGCCGAGGAATCCTCCTAGCATCACCGCGACGCCGAGCAGGGAAGTGGCGATCGGCCGGTGAATGAATGGCGACGACACGCTCATTGCTGCGAGTTCGGCCTCGTACTGTTGCCGCCCCGCTGCCTCCGCTCACCTTTTCCGTCAGGAGTCTGGCCACTGCGCGGCCGGGCGCCTTGTGCCGGCGCCGCGTCAGCACTTCCAATCGAAACCTTGCTGCCGTCCGTCAGCCGGACAAACCCGGTGGTGACCACGCGCTCATTGGAGTCGAGCCCGCTCTTGACCACCGTTTGAGTTTCATCCTGTTTCTGCACCACGATCGGCCGCATCGCCACCGTGTTGTCGTCCTTGACCACATAGACGAAGGTGCCGTTCGGTCCGCGCTGCACGGCGCCGGTTGGAATCACCACCACCTGCTTGAGCGTGTCGATCAGCAGACGAATATTGACAAACTGCCCGGGCCAGAGCTGCAGATCAGCATTGGGGAATTCGGCCTTCAGCTTCACCGTGCCGGTGGTCTGATCGACCTGGTTGTCGACCACCTTGAGCAACCCCTGATCGATCACTGCGTCATTGTCCGAGCGCAGCGCATCGACTGCGAGCGCGCCCTTGCCGAAGGCCGTGTTCACCTGCGGCAAATCCTGCTGCGGCAGATTGAACAAGACCGAGATCGGCTTGATCTGGGTGATCACTACAATTGCCAGCGCGCTGGCGGCGCGGACGATATTGCCTTCATCGACCTGGCGGATGCCGGTGCGGCCGTCGATTGGGGCGGTAATGGTTGTGTAGCTGAGCATCGCCTGGGCATTCTCGATCGCCGCCTGATCGGCCTGCACGATCGCGGTGTTTTGTGCCACCAGCGCTCGCTGGGTATCGGCCTGTTGCTTGTTGATCGCGTTGGTTGCCGCGAGCTTTTCATAGCGCTCGAGATCGAGCTTGGAATTGGAAAGCTGCGCCTCGTCCTGCGCCTTCTTTGCGACTGCCTGGTCGAGTTGGGCCTGGTAAGTGACGGGATCAATGCGCGCCAGTACGTCGCCTTTCTTGACGTCCTGACCTTCTTTGTAATTCACGCTGAGAAGCTTGCCATCGACCTGCGGGCTGACGGTGACGGTGTTGAGCGCCTTGATGGTGCCGACGGCGTCGAGATACACCGGCACGTCCGCGCGCGAGACGGCAGCCACGACTACGGGTACCGGGCCCTCGGCGCCGAAACGACTTGCGCGCCGCTGCTGGGTGGTCGGCCCGCCGAAGACGTAATAAAGCGCACCAATGACCACGAGCAGGACAGCGCCGATCGCGAGCGAGCGGCGCTTGCTGCCTCGCGCTTTCGCCAAAAGCTGCCTGGGAAATTCACCGTGCATCGGCCGTCTTCACCGGCTTCGGCAGCCAGCCGCCTCCGAGCGCCTGATAGAGGCTGACGATCGCTTGCAGCCGTGCGAGCCGCGCCTGCGCCAACGCATCCTGGGCCTGGAACAGCGTCTGCTGAACCTGAAGCAGGGTGATGAGGTTGACCGTGCCGGCGCGCAGCTGTTGATCGGAGAGGTCGAATGCTCGCTTTGAACTCGTAACCACTTTGCGTTGCAGCTGTTCGGCCAGGGCCGTCTCTTGGATGGCGATCAGGGCCTTGTCGACGTCGGTGAATCCCGAGATGACGGTTTTTCTGTAGTTCTGCAGGAGTTGATCCTGCACGCCCTTCTGCAAATCGAGATTGCCGAGCAATTGGCCGCCGTGGAAGATCGGCTGCGTCAGGCCGGCCGCCACCGAGTAGATTGCCGATTCCGGCCGCAGCAGGAGTTTGAGAATGGCGCTCTCGTAACCGCCGTCACCGGTGAGCGTGATGCTCGGCAGGAATTGCGCGCGGGCGTTCTCGACGTTGGCGTTGGCGGAGGCGAGTTGCGCCTCTGCCTGGCGGATATCGGGGCGCTGCGTCAGAAGTTCAGACGGCAAGCCGGGTGTGACGCGTGGAATTGCGATCGCACCCATTCCGCCGCCGCGGACGACCACACTCTCAGGTGGGCGCGCAATGAGCAGCGCGAGCACCGCTTTGTTCTGTCGAAGCGTTTGCTCCAGAGGCGGAATCGCCGCCCGTTGCGTGTCGACCAGGCTTTCCTGCTGGGCGACGTTGAGGTCGGAAGAAGTGCCGGCGGAATATTGCTGTCGAATCAAAGTGAGAATGCGGTCGGCGCTTGCCACGTTTTCGCGCGCGATCCGCAAACGATCCTGTGCCGCCAGGACCTGGAAATAGGCATTGGCGACACTCACGACCGTTGTGAGCCCGACCACTTCGCGATTGAAACGGCTGGCAACCGCCGTTTCCTCGGCCGCGCGCACGAGAGAGCGGTTCTTGCCCCAAAAGTCGATCTCATAACTGGCGTTGAGCGTGGCCTGCAGGTTGTTCTGAATGATCGCGACGCTGGCACCCGATCGGGAAACGCTAATAACGTTCGTGCTGCCGGTGGTCTTGGACTGCTGAGAGTGTTGGGCGTTGCCGTTCAAATCGATTATCGGCAACAGTGCGGCGCCCGCGATGCGCGCTTGCGCGTCAGCCTGCACGATTTGCGCGACCGCGACGGCGATGTCGAGGTTGCTGATGCGCGCTTCCTCGATGAGCTCGGTCAATTCGCGCGAACGGAACAAACGCCACCAATCAAGCGGCGGGACCGCCGCTTCAGCTGCCGCCGGATTGCGCGGGCCGGCGCTGTAAGCGGGCGGAATATCAAGTCCTGGCTCCGGCTTGTCGCCGGTGAGCAGGCAGCCCCCGAGGGGCACCGTTACGCATAAACTCTGCAGCATGATCCAAAACGGGCGCCTACGCGCTTTCGTTCCCGTCTCCTTTGCCCTCCCAGCCCCTTGCATTCCAAAGACTTTCAAAACCAAGCCAAATAGCGATTCGGATGAGATCCGAGATTACAACTATTTGACCCCTGCGGCTTTGCGTCCCGGTGGCCAATTGGCCAGGGCCTGCCGGCCCGCCGGCGAAATATTGGCAGCGATCCCTGCAAAAACGCCCTGAATGGTCTGGTCAAAGGCCTGACGGCCCGCCCGGGTTTTCGCCATCGCGGCTCGCATCGCCTCGACGTCGAAGGGCTCCTGTCGCAGGACCTCATGAATCTGATCTTGCGCCGTGTGATAGGCGGCCTGCGCGTCCTCGATCGCCGCGCGGCTGGCATTGATCCGGCTGCGAAGGATCTCGGCGTCAGCCGGCGGCAGCGTGGCGGCAAGGCGCTCCACGCGGACAAATACGTTGCGGTCCCAATAGGAGGGCGCCGGTGCTCGCACCGCCATGGCGATCGCAACGCCGACAAAGAACAGATTGAGCGCCAGCGAACCCAATAAAAGCCAGCGCGAGGAGCCGCGGTCCATCGTGGGAAAAGCCTGGGCGATACTCATGGCCGCTCTCCCGTCAGTAAGTCGGGCTCGGACACGATTGAACCGATACCTCGGCTGCCGGCTGTCAGAGATGCATCAAGCCTGTCGAACGGGCGATCAAGTCCCGCGATCCCGACGACGAAACCAAGCGCCGCGCAACAAGCGAGCGCCGCCACACGCGGCCAGGCCGGCGCGAATTCCCAATTGAGCAGCACAGCGGGCAGCCGCCATAGCGCCTGCTTCTGCCGAGGCAAGGGACCGCCCAGCCGCTTGAGCACACGTTCGACAGCGGCCTCGTCGGCCGGCGGCGCCTGCATTTTCCGCTTCAACGCGGTGTCGAGGAAATCTTCGAACTGCTCGTTGGTCATTTCAGTCACCCTTATCAATCATGTCGCCCAACGCGCGGCGCAGGTTCTGTTTGGCCCGCACCAGCAGGGTCTCGACGGCCGACACTGACGTGTCGAGAACTTCCGCCACCTGCGCGTTGCTCATGCCTTCACCGTATGTGAGTACGATCGCGCTGCGCTGGCGCGCTGGAAGTTTTTCAACTGCGGTGGCGATCATTCGCTCGCGCTCATCGCTTTCTGCCTTCTCGCCGGCGCTCGGTGCCGGGTCGACGATATCGCCGGCCACCTCCAGTTCGACCCAGGGAGCACGCCGCTTGCGGTCGAGACAGAGATTGACGACCACGCGGGTGAGCCAGGTCCGGAATTGCGCCAATGGCTGCCAGCGTGGTGCATGCGTCCACACCCGCAGGAATGCTTCCTGCGCGACATCCTCCGCCTCGGCTGCGTTGCCGAGAATACGACGGGCAAGCCCGAGCATGGCCGGCAAATGACGGCGCGAAAGCAGCTGGAACGCCCGCTCGTCGCCACGCGCGACCCGGGCCATGAGCGCCTCGTCGCTGTCATCCATCGCAGTGAGGTGGTGGCTGCCATACGGAACGCCCGTCCATTCTAATCCTCGACCTATCGGTTTAACGGGCGGAGTGTCTAAATCCTGTGCTGCCGGTATAGCGGGGAATCCGGGGAAAAGCTGGCAAAATAGAGAGCTAACTTATTGAATTATCGAGCCTTCGCAATCCGCCGCTTGGCCGCGAGCTCAAGCCCTTTCACCAGCCGGTACACCGCCTTGCAGTTCGGCACCGGTACTTTGAGCCGGTCACCCTGGCGCACAATGAAACCGGTCAATTCGTCGATTTCGGTGGGTGCGCCACGCTCGATATCGAGCGCCATGGAACCTGCATGCTTTGATAGCGGAATCTCCCCCGCGCGCACCTTGTCGACGAATTCCATGGGCGGAAAGGCAAAGGTGCCGCCCAGCGCCTTCACGACCGCCGTGCATTCGGCCGCCATGTCATCGATCAGCGCGCGCATCTCGGGCGAGTCATGACGCGACGCGTTGTCGCCCATCATCAACGCACCCAGCGGGTTCATTACGCAGTTGAACACGAATTTGGACCAGACCGCGCCCATCGGGTCCGCGACGATCTCGGTCTGCATGCCGCCTTTGTTGAGCAGTTCCGCCAGCGCGCGCACGTCATCGATGGTGCCGCGTGCAGGCCCGAGCCACGTCTTGCCTTCGATCAGACTCTCGACGCATCCCGGCTCGACATACCGACCCGCATTCATGGTGACGCCGCGGATGACGATCGCACCCGGTTTGGACAGTAACACTTCCGTATTGCCCATTCCGTTTTGCATCGTGACCAGCATCGGCCTGCCCGCGAGCGCCGGGCGCAGTTGCGCAAACGCCGCGGCGGTCATTTTGGACTTGATGAGAAAGATGACGGCGTCGAACGTCGTGCCCTTAAGCGCGCCCGGATCATCGGTTGCCTCGATGCGCGCCGTTCGCTGATTTTTTCCGACGAGGCGTAGCCCCTGCGCGTTGATTGCCTTCACGTGGGCGGCGTTGGCATCGAAAGCAGTAACTTTTGCGACGGATGATAGTGCGGCCGCAAACAATCCTCCGATAGCGCCGCAACCGACGATGAGGATCTGTGCGCTCACCGTTCCGCCACGTCGGCGAGCGCGAAGCCGGCGATGCTCTTGTAGTTTTCCGACAGCGCGCGCAACTCGTCTTGAGTGATGTACTTGTCGAGATCGTCGAATGGCTTGTCGCCGACCAGTTCCTCGACCTTGATATTGATGAAATCCGGCGGCTGCTCGCGATTGGTGCGGACCACTTTGGCGGCCGGGGCGGCGCGCTCGGCTTCGTAGGCTGTGAGCGCTTCACGCGTATCGGAATTTTTCCGCAGCAGGTCAGCGAGAGTACGCGCGTCGATTGCAGCTTGCGCTGCGCCGTTCGAGCCGCGCGGGTACATCGGATGCGCGGCGTCGCCGGCAAGGGCGACCCGTCCGAAAATCCAGCGATCAATCGGATCCTTGTCGACCATCGGATATTCAAGAATCTGATCGGCATCGCGGATCATCTGCGCCACGTCGAGCCAATCGAAACGCCAGCTTTCGTAGAGCGGAAAGAAATCGGCCAAATTGCCGGGCTTGTTCCAGTCGTTCTGCTCGGTCGTGTCGCGCTTTATCTCGGCCATCCAGTTAATCAGCTGATTGCCTTTGCCATCAACATCATCGACGATCGGATAGATCACCATCTTGCCGGTGAGGATCGAGCCGACGCGCATATAGGTGCGGCCGCCGAGGATCGGCTTGCGCCGCGTCACCCCCCGCCAGGTATTGATGCCGGAGAACGCGATCTTGTCGTTCGGGTAGAACTGCCTGCGAAGAGCGGAATTGATGCCGTCGCAGGCGATGACAACATCGGCCCGCACGCTGTCGCGCCCTTTTCCTGTGCTGGTTTGCTTGAAGTGCACGGTAGCGCCGCGTTCATCCTGATCCACGCCGACGCATTCACAATCGGTGAAGACCGCATTCAGGCCGAGCCGTTTCTGTACGGCTTGATAGAGGATGACATGCAGGTTGCCGCGGTGGATGCCGACTTCCGGGAAGGGATACCCTGCAAATTTGCCGCGCTCCTCGCGATAAATCAGCTGCCCGAAACGGTTGAAAAAGCGGCACTCGCGATTTTCGATGCCGGCCTTGAGCAATTCATCGCCGAGGCCAAGCGCGCTGAACTCGCGCATCGCATGCGGCAGCAAGGTGATACCGACGCCAAGCGGCTTGATCTCCGGCGCACGCTCATAGACGCGGCATGCAATGCCGCGCTCCTTGAGATTGAGGGCGAGCGAAAGTCCGCAAATTCCGCCGCCGACGATCGCTACTTCCATTCGGTCACGCCATCCGCCGGATCGCCGGTTTAAAGCGGCTTGATTTCCACTTTGCGGAACTTGATCGCTCCGGCGCCGTGCTGCAACGCGATCGGACCTTCGTCGAACATGCCGGTGCGTAATTTCGCAGTGGTCTGGCCGTTGAGCACGACCGTAATATCGCGGCCCTTGGCAGTGATCTCAAACGTGTTCCACTTGCCGCCAGCCTTTGGCATTGGATCGATCTCGACGTACCGCGTGATCGCGCCGGTGCCGTAGCTCGGATCAGGACGCTGATCGAAGATGTTGGCCTCGTAGCAGGTGCGATCCGTGATCTTCTTGGGATCGAGGCAGCGGAAATAGATACCGCTGTTGGCATTATCGCTCGGCGAAAACTCGACGCGCACGATGAAGTTCTTGTACGAATTCTTGCTCACCAGATAGCCGGCTTCCTTGCCCGGCATCTTGTCGACGACAATCGCTCCATCCTCGACACGCCAGTTCGATTCGCCGACCTGATCCCATCCGTCGAGGTTTTTGCCGTTGAACAGGGTAATCCAGCCGGCATCTTGGCCCGTAGCATCCGGCACGGCGTAGTTGGCGGCGAAGCCCAGGACGCTGAGCGCGAGCGCAAACCGGATTGCGCGCCTCGATGTCGCTGGCATGGTGTTTCCTCCTCGATCCCGTTTGAATTTATTGTTTGGTCGCCGCAAGAATGGACGAAATCGTCCAATCTCTGTCAACATGCACCGACCAAGTACAATTCACCGCAAAAAAGGGAGGTTTGGACCATGGACAAGGCACTCTATGACCGGGGAATGGCCATGCGCCGGAAGGTGCTCGGGGATGAATACGTCGACCGCGCCGTCGCCAATACCGACGACTTCAACCGGAAATTCCAGGACCTGCTCAATGAATTCTGCTGGGGTGCGGTGTGGACCGACGAGGATCTCAAGCCGCGCGATCGCAGCCTGCTCAATCTTGGTATGATCGCTTGCCTCGGGCGTATGCACGAATTTGAAGCTCATTTCCGCGGCGCGCTGCGCAATGGGCTCACCCCCAAGGAACTTTCGGCGGTCTTGCGGCAAGTTGCGATCTATTGCGGGTTCCCCGCAGCCGTCGATGCCCACCGCGTGGCCAAGCAGGTTCTGGCGGCTGAGGCCAAAAAGACCTGAGATTGGATGGCAAATTCGCGTTAACGAGATAGTCGTATTCTGGTCTTGAATGTGCCTTCATCCCGGGGCAATCAGGGCGGGATTGGCGGCTGCTTCGCCGCCGAGGGTGGATAATGATCCGAATTTCTGCTGCTTTTCTGCTGACGCTGCCGATCGCGGCGGGTTTTACGGCTGCACCGGCGCAGGCGCAGTTGCCCCCGCCCGGGGTGTACGAAGAGCGGCTGCCGCCGGTTATGGGCGGATACGACGAAGACGAAGATGGCCCGCCGCGTGCTGGACGGTCGTACACCACCCCGAGACGCGCTGGTCCTAATGCTGACGACGACGCGAACCTGCCGCCGCCGCGCTTCTTCCGCACGCCCGACGGCCGTCCCGCTGGCTATGGTCATCAGCTCGATCCGCAACTGCCGCAGCAGCAGGCGCAGCCGCCGGCAGGGGCGCCGTCCCGCGCGACTAACGATCCGGATGCGCTACGTCCGCCGGCCGCTGTCGGTGCGCCTCCGCGTGGTCAATCATCTTCGACAACTGCGTCGCTGCCGCCTGAGGATCAGCCGGAAACCGGCCAGCCGAAGGAACTGCCACCCAACCTGAAAAAGCAGCTGGTCGATTACGGCACCAAGGAACCGGCCGGTACAATCGTCATCGATACGCAGAACACCTACCTTTATCTCGTGCTCGGTGGCGGCAAGGCGTTGCGCTACGGCATCGGCGTTGGCCGCGACGGCTTCACCTGGGCCGGCACCGAACGGATTAGCAGGATGTCCGAATGGCCGGATTGGCATCCGCCGTCGGAGATGATCGATCGTCAACCTTATCTGCCGCGCTTCATGGCGGGTGGTCCGGGCAATCCACTCGGTGCGCGCGCGCTCTATCTTGGCAAGACCCTGTACCGAATTCACGGCACCAATCAGCCGTCGACCATCGGCAGCTTCGTGTCATCAGGCTGCATCCGCCTGATCAACGAGGACATCGAGGATCTCTTCAGCCGCGTGCAGGTTGGCACTCGAGTCGTGGTGTTGCCGGGTAGAGTGCCTGACCACGTCGCCAATACAGGGGCGCAGCCTCCTGCCAACGCTCTGGCACCTCCGGGCGCCCCAGTGATTGCCGCACCAGCCAACGCTGGTGCCGCACCACGCAACAACGGCACGGCAATTTCATCGTCCCCGTTGCCGCCGATACGGTAGCTCGCACGGGCCCGTAGCGCCTCCCACGCCGCTGAACTAACATCCCTAATCTGCTTGGTCCCAGGATCATCGGATCCGTGGTCCGGCATGGAGCGGGAGGCGGATATGGCGCGTGTACTATCTCGGAGTCGATTGAATCGACGCAAATTCATGGCGGGCGTGGCGCTCGCCGGTGCGTCGGCTGCGCCATTGCCAACAGATGTTGCCAGCGCTGCAGCTCCGGCTGTTTCGCCCACCGCAGCGCGGCCCTCGGCCGTGCGCCCCACCGCGCCGCTGGCCGCAGCTGAAACCGGCACGCCTCAAGCGTCGGTTCAAGCCGGAGGCGCGCCCAGCTCCGACTTCATGGTCGATGTCATCAAGTCGCTCGATATCGACTATGTGCCGTGCAATCCCGCCCAAAGCTTCAGAGGCTTGCATGAATCCTTAATCGACTATGGCGGCAACAGAAAACCGGAATTTCTCACGTGCACGCATGAGGAATCTTCGGTGGCGATGGCGCACGGTTATTTCAAAATTGCCGGCAAACCTCTGCTTGTGCTCTGCCATGGGACGGTCGGTCTCCAGCATGCGGCGATGGCGATCTACAATGCCTGGTGCGACCGCGTCCCTGTGATCGTGATGGGTGGCACCGATCTTGACGCCGCCAAGCGACCGCCGGGCGTGCCGACATTTCATTCGGCGCAGGACATCAACGCGCTGGTGCGTGACTTCACCAAATGGGACGACCAGCCGGTATCGCTGCAGCATTTCGCGCAGTCGTTTGTGCGTGCCTACAAGCTTGCGATGACGCCACCGCACGAGCCGGTGATGATCGCGCTCGATGCCGGCTTGCAGGAACACGCGCTGCACGATCGTTCGAAACTCACGATTCCGCGCTACGTACCGACCGCGCCGCCGCAAGGCGACATGAATGCTGTACGGGAGGCGGCAAAGCTGCTCGCGGCCGCCGAACATCCGGTGATTGTCGCAGACAAATACGCGCGCACGGCAGACGGGGCGAAGTTGCTTGTGCAGCTTGCGGAAGCCCTGCAAGCGCCTGTCATCGATCAAAAAGGCCGGATGAATTTTCCAAACACCCACCACCTGTTCCAGAACGGCCGTGCGCAGACTTTGCTCAGAGACGCCGACGTGATCCTCGGCCTCGAACTGGCCGACTATTGGAACACGGTGAACGGCTATATCGACAACGGTGAAAATGACGGCGTGGGTTTGCAGGAAACGCACATCAAGGCGAATGCAAAACTTATCAGCATCAGTTCGGTCTTGCTCAACACCAAGTCGAATTACCAGGATTTCCAGCGGTTCCAGGTCGTGGATATCGAAATGGCAGGCGACGCGGAAGCAACCTTGCCGGCCTTGATCGAAGCGGTGAAGCAAGCGTTGCCAACGAACCGTAGCGCGGCCATCGAAGCGCGCGGCAGTGAGATGAAGAAAGCCTGGACCGAGACGCGCGATCGCACGCGGCAGGCCGCGTCGTACGCATGGGATGTCAGCCCAATCAGCACCGCGCGCATGGCGATGGAAGTCTATGCGCAAATCAAGGATCTTGATTGGTCCTCCGTCGGCGGCGACCGTCAGTTGTCAGCTTGGCCGAGCCGGCTTTGGCCGATGGACAAGCATTATCATCACATCGGTGGACCCGGCGGTTATGGCGTCGGCTACAACGCACCGGCGGCCGTGGGCGCTGCATTGGCCAACCGCGCATTAGGCCGCTTCTCGGTGAACTTCCAGCCTGACGGCGACATTATGTTTGGGCCGGGCGTGCTGTGGACCGCCGTCAAGCATCAGATTCCATTGCTTTCCGTCATGCACAACAATCGCGGCTATCACCAGGAATCGATGCACGTGCAACGCATGTCGAGCCGGCGCAATCGCGTCGCCAGCCTCGGCAAGGACATCGCCCCCGTCGGCACGCGGCTTGAAAATCCGACGATCGACTACGCCAAGCTCGCGAGTTCGATGGGGATGTGGTCCGCCGGGCCGATCACCGATGCGAATGAACTTGCGCCGGCGCTGAAGAAGGCTGTGCAGGTCGTCAAGGCCGGCGAACCGGCGATGGTTGATGTTGTGACGCAGCCGCGCTGAGGGTGCCGTGATGCGAATGTGCGTGATTGCAGCGGGGCTGGTTTTCAGCCTCAATGTTGGACAAAACGTTGCTTCGGCCGCGTCTGCCGAACACGGCAAGACAGCATTCATTCAAAACGGCTGCTGGCAGTGTCACGGCACGATGGGCCAGGGCTCGATCATGACCAGCGGCGGCAAGCGCCTCGCGCCGGATCCTATGCCCTGGGAGACATTTTCCGCCTTCGTGCGCTCGTCGAACCGGGCGATGCCGCCGTTCAGTGAGAAAATTCTGTCAGACGGCGATCTCGCGGACATCTACGCCTATTTGCAGTCGATTCCGAAGCCCCCGAATGCGGCGAGCATTCCACTGCTTAAGGATTAGTCTGCAGGTGTGCCGGACCGCAGAAGGGGTACGCTGTCAGCCCCGATCGCGGCCTTGCGTATTGACGCGCGCAAGCCGTGTGATCGCCTCGATCATTGCTCCGGGATCGGCCTGGCCTTTTCCGGCGATGTCGTGTGCGCTTCCATGTGCAACCGACGAAAACAGGATCGGCGATCCGATCGAAAGCCCCGCGGTTCGGTTGAAGGCTTGCAGTTTCGCGGCGATGTGGCCCTGATCGTGCAGCATCACGATGAAGGCGTCGGAGCCCTTCTTGCGGAACATGGTGTCGGCGCCGAACGGACCCGATGCGTCTATTCCATCGCTAGCTGCCTTGTGAATCGCCGGCTCGATAATCTCAATCTCTTCGCGACCGAACATTCCCTCTTCGCCGGCGTGAGGATTGAGCCCGCTGACGAAAATTTTCGGACGGGCGATGCCGAGCTTCTTCAGCGATGTATCGGTGACACGGATCACGCGCTCGATCCGCTCTCGCGTAATCAATGCGACTGCCTCGCGTACACTGACGTGCAAAGTTGCGTGAACAATGCGGGACTGGTCGAAGCAGATCATCAGATAGACGTCATTGACCGGCGTGCCGGTCTCGCGCGCGACGAACGATGGATAACCGTCGAAGGAAACACCTGCCGCCGCGATCGAGCGCTCGGTCTGTGGCGCCGCCACCACCGCTTCGACCTCGCCGGCGAGTGCGGCCTTGATCGCCCGGCTTGCACTTGCCAACGACGCGCGGCCGTAAGCAGCATCGACGGTACCCAGTTTTACAGGCGCGTTGCTTCCGTCACGCGCGTCCAGCAAGTTGACGGCACCGTCGGTCCAGTCCGCGTCGGCGGCCTTTTCGACCAGATGCAAATTTGGCGACAGGCCGGCGCCGCGCGCGTGCAATTCTACCGCGGCCGGATCGCCCACCAGCAGCGGCCGGCATAGCTCACGAACGCGCATGTCGAGTGCGGCCTTGAGCGCGATCTCCGGCCCGATTCCGGCGGGGTCTCCCGTTGCAATGGCGATGCGCGGCAGGGGCATGGCGCTTGGCTTCCGTAAGCGGCTTGGCTGCTTATAATGGCCGCCGACACCTGCAAGAAACATAGCAAAGACTTGAGGAAACGTCGCCATGATGTCGCGTGAACAAAACGATCAGCTAAGCCGCGTCGGCCCCGGTACGTTTATGGGCAAATTGTTGCGACGCTACTGGGCGCCATTTTTGCTGTCGTCCGAAATTCCGGAACCCGATTGCCCGCCGGTGCGGGTGAAGCTGATGGGCGAAAGCCTGATCTGCTTTCGCGACAGCAAGGGCCGCATTGGTCTGATCGACGAATTCTGCGCTCATCGCGGCGTGTCGCTCTGGTTTGGTCAGAACGAGGAATGCGGTTTGCGTTGCCCCTATCACGGCTGGAAGTACGACGTAACCGGGCAATGCGTCGATCTTCCATCTGAACCGGAAGAGAGCGGCTTTCGGAGGAACATCAAGCTGAAATCCTACCCGTGCATCGAAAAGGCCGGAATCATCTGGGCCTACCTGGGACCGTCGGCCTTGCAGCCGCCACCGCCGGCACTGGAATGGACCGAGGTTGAGCCACCGCAGCGTTTCGTCTCAAAGCGCTTGCAGGAATGCAATTACCTGCAAGCGATGGAAGGCGGCATTGATTCCAGCCATGTGTCATGGCTGCACGGCAGCGAGCTCAACAAAGACCCGCTGTTCAAAGGTTCGAAGGGGAATGTCTACAACGAGCAGGACCGCATGCCGCTGTTTGAGGTGGAGGAATTTCCCGGCGGCTTGCTGATCGGGGCGCGGCGCAATGCGGACGGCGGCAAGTATTACTGGCGTATCACGCCGTGGATCATGCCCTGGTATTCGATCATCCCGCCGCGCGCGGGCCATCCATTGGGCGCACACGCCTGGGTGCCGATTGATGATGAGACGTGCTGGGCCTGGAGCATCAACTATCATCCCAAACGCGCGCTGACGAAATCGGAGATCTCGGCGATGCAGGATGGTGAAGGCATCCACGTGAAATATGTGCCCGGGACATTCATTCCGCTTGCCAACAAATCGAACAACTATCTGCTGGATCGGGAGTCGCAGCGCCACGGCCATTCGTCCACCGGCGTCGATGGCATCGCCATGCAGGACGCTTCCATCCAGGAGAGCATGGGGCCGATCCAGGATCGGACCAAAGAGCACCTATGCGCGACCGACAGCGGCATTGTCATGACGCGCAAAATATTGCTGCGCGCGGCGAAGGCGGCTGCCGAAGGTGGTACGGTGCCGGCGACCGACCCGCAAGCGCAGCGGGTACGTTCAGCATCGATCGAGCTCGACAAAGGCATCCCGTTCACGCAGGGCGCCAAGCACGGTCTTTATGCCGCGTTGGGAACGGATCCGTTATCGGTGTAGGTATTGCACCAAACTCCGCTCATTCCCGCGCAAGCGGGAATCCAGAGCCACTAACGCTAATCTTGCAATTTTCGCCCCTGGGTCCCCGCTTTCGCGGGGACGAGCGGATTTATGCTACTCCGCCGCGGTCTTGGCTGGCTTGCCGATCGCCGCGTTCACGCGCGGCATAACTTCTTCAGCCATCAGCTGCATCGAGCGTTTGGCAAGCGCTGGATCGGCCCAGTCCATGCCGGCATAGACCAATTCGCCGAAATCGCCGGTTTCTTCGCGCAGCTTGAGGATTTCGTCGACGACTTTGTTTACGGTGCCGAACGTCACGCAATTGTCCATGACGTAATCGTCGGTGATTTCTTCGTCCGGCTGTTCCTTGTGACTCTTGAACACATAGAGCCGATTGCCACGCTTCATCTTGGCGCGCATCTGCTCGAAATAGAACCGATACGGACTCTTGGCATCGCGGTGTCCATAGCGCGCCGCCACTTTGTCATCGTCGGCGACGAAAATGGTGCGCGCCACGCGCCAGTCGGCGATATTGGCTTTAGCCCCGGCCTCCGCCTTGCCCTTGGCGTAGTTGGTCCAGTGCGACTTGAGATGTTTTGCGAGCAAGAAGTTCGCCGACAGCGGATGGAAGTCGCGCTTGCCCATCAGCACCACGCCCGGAGAAAATGGTGCCACAACGGTGCCGACGATTTCCGGCCGCGGTTTCTGGAAAGGCTTGGCGAGAATTCCGACGCCGAGCTCAAGTGCTGCAGTGCGTGCGAAGCTGACCTTGAAGCGGTTGTCGGGGAAATCGATGTCGTAAGGCGGATTGCGTTCCCAAACCGCCAAGATCACGTCGATCGCTTCGGCGAAAATCTTGTTGCGGTCGAGATCGAGGATGCCGATCGCTTCGGAATCGGAGGTGAGCGCGCCGGCGCTGATGCCCATCACGAAGCGTCCCTGCGACAGATGGTCGAACATCGCCGCATTGACTGCGATCACCACCGGATGAATCTGCGCCAGGTTCGTGGTGCCGGTGGCCAGCTTGATGGTCTTTGTGTCGTGGATCAGCGTCGCCAGGAACAACATGCTGTTGGTGACGTTCTCGCAGGCGTCGGTCAGATGCTCGCCCATGAAGGTGTCGTAGAAGCCGAGCTTGTCGGCGAGGATGATTGCCTCGCGATCCTCGCGCAGCGTTTGCGACCAGTCCCGCCCCATCGGGTGCACGGGCATGGTGAAGTAGCCCAACCGCATTAGATGTCTCCGCCTCGGATTCTTCTTCGCTCCGGCAAACTAACCGACCCGGCGCGCGGATGCAGCAAATCTTCCGTCCGGAAACGACGGATGGGCGTCGCGAAGCCCTTGTTTTCATGATATTAAACTTGACCTTCGTGCCGCGTGTGGCCACGGAGGCCAGCGGCCCAATCGAAGTTTCCACAGGCTGTTTTTGCCGGATTTCGCAACCATACGCCGAGCGACTAGGTTGCCCTCATAAGCTGCTTGTCGGCCACGAGGTTTGCCATGATGCGCTGGTTCCATGCCTTGATGCCGAAGGAGGAGCGCTTCTTCGAGCTGTTCGCTCGCCATTCCGATGCCGTGTTGGCCGGCGCCAAGGCTCTTCGCGCCATGCTTGAAGGTGGCGTCGCGGTCAAATCGAATTACCAGATCGTGATGGACCGGGAGCATGATGCCGACGATGTCACGCGCGAAGTGCTTATCGCGGTGCGCCGCACCTTCATCACTCCGTTCGATCGCGGCAATATCCGCGACCTGATCACCTCGATGGATAACAGCATCGACCAGATGCAGAAGACGGCCAAGGGTATCATACTGTTCGACGTGACTGAGTTCACGCCGCAAATGAAAGAGATGGCCGATGCGGTCGTGAAATGCGCCGAGCTTGCCAAGGAAGCTGTGCCGCTGCTGCGTTCGATCAGTTCCGAGGCGGTCCACATCAGCGACTTGACCGCGCAAATGTCTGCGCTCGAAGGCCGCGCCGACGAGCTGCACGATATCGGCCTGCGGGAGCTCTATCTGTCGAAATCCAAAACGGATCCGATGGCGTTTTTCGTCGGCAATGAGGTCTACGATCATCTCGAAAAAGTCGTCGATCGCTTCGACGACGTAGCCAATGTCATGCACGGCATCGTGATCGAGCACGTGTAATTCGTTTCAGGGCTGGACGACGATGGACGCTGCCGCGCTGACTTTGCCGTTTCTCTTCGGCCTGATCGTTGTCGCGCTGGCGTTCGACTTTCTCAATGGCATGAACGATGCCGCGAACTCAATTGCGACCATCGTCTCGACCCGCGTGCTCCGCCCGCAGTATGCGGTGGCCTGGGCGGCATTTTTCAACTTCGTCGCCTTCCTGTTCTTCGGCCTGCACGTCGCCGAAACCGTCGGCCGCGGTATCGTGGAGGCGGATGTCGTCAATGAGCATGTCATCTTCGGTGCGCTCGCTGGCGCCATCGTCTGGCAAATCTTCACCCAGCGGCTCGGCATTCCGTCGTCAAGCTCGCACGCACTAATAGGCGGGCTCGTAGGCGCCGGGATCGCAAAAGCGGGCGTGGAAGCCGTAGTGTGGTCTGGCGTGATCAAAACGACCGCCGCTATTTTCCTGTCGCCTGGCCTGGGCTGTCTGCTCGCGTTGTTTCTGATGCTGTTTGTGTCTTGGGCGTTCATCAGGTCGACGCCGTATGGCATCGATCATATTTTCCGCCGCGTGCAATTCGTGTCGGCGTCTTTTTACGCACTCGGCCATGGCGGCAACGATGCGCAAAAGACGATGGGAATCATCGCCGTGCTGCTCTACTCGCAGGGGCATCTCGGCAGCCAGTTCTACGTTCCGTTCTGGGTGGTGATTGCCTGCCAGATTGCGATGGCGGCAGGCACACTGGCCGGCGGCTGGCGGATCGTGCGCACGATGGGATCGCGTATCACGCGTCTGACGCCGATGCAGGGCGTATGCGCGGAAACCGCGGGCTCTGTGATGCTGTTTGCGGCAACCAGCCTCGGAATTCCGGTATCCACGACGCATACCATCACCGGCTCGATCATCGGGGTCGGTGCAGCCAAGAAGGTGTCCGCAGTGCGCTGGGTCGTTGCGCGCGAAATCATGACGGCGTGGATTATCACGATTCCAGCGGCCGGCTTGCTGGCGGCGCTGTTCTACTGGCTGTCGGGGTTGATTGGCTAGTCTGCCGTGCCCGGGGACACGTCAGGCCGCGACGCGCAACAGGAAGCCATCGACTTCCCGACGTAGCTCGGCGGCAGCCGCTTCCACGTCCTGCGAGGCCGTGAGAACATGTTCGGCCGATTGGCGCGTTTCCCCGGCGGCGCCGGATACTTCGCCGAGCACTGTGACCACGACCCTTGCTCCATCGGACGCGCTGGCGACATTCTGCGAAATTTCGCCGGTGACGGCGCTTTGCTCTTCGACTGCTGCTGAAACGGCTGTGGCGCAACTGTCGATCTCCTGCATGCGGCCGGAGATGCTTCCGATGGCGGACACCGCGCCGGACGTCGCTGCCTGCACGGCCATGATCAGCCTGGAGATATCTTCGGTTGCTTTGGCGGTCTGCACAGCCAGCGATTTGACTTCGGAAGCGACCACCGCGAAACCTTTACCGGCTTCGCCGGCGCGCGCTGCTTCGATCGTGGCATTGAGCGCCAGCAGATTGGTCTGCCCGGCGATGGCACGGATGAGTTTAATGACATCACCGATCTTCTGGGCGGCCTGCGCCAGCGTGGTGATTTGATGATTGGTGCCATGCGCCTCGCCGACCGCGGCACGCACAATTTCAGTGGTTTTGGCAAGCTGACGGCCGATTTCGTTGATGGAGCTCGCCAGTTCATCGGCGGCCACTGCGGCAGTTTCCACATTGGTGGAGGCTTCATTCGAGGCCGACACCGCGCCGTCGGCGCTTTGGAAGGTCTGACCGGAATTGCTGAATAGCGTGGTCGCGGTGGACCGCATCGCCTTGGCGCCTTCAGCCACAGTCTTCAAGTGATCTTCAACGCGGCGGCGGAAGGCGGCGATCGCCTGGTCGATCGCGGCGCGCCGCTGTTGTTGCTCCTGCATCGAGATGCGTTCGCGCTCCGCATCGCGCCGATCGGTGATGTCTTCATGCGTTGCCACCCAACCGCCACCGGCCATCGGCCGGTTGGTGACGGAAATCAAGCGGCCATCCTTCGATTTCACTTCTGTACTCCTCGTATCGCCGGCCGCCATGGCACCGACGAGCTCGCGCCGGTACTCAACCGGTTCGCGCGAAAAACTGCCATTGCGGATGCGATATTCGAGCAGGCTCTGCAGCGTGCACCCTGGCTTAACGATCTCGGCGGATAGCTTGTACATCTCCATGTAGCGTTGGTTGCAAACCACCAGGCGCTCGTTGCCGTCGAACATGCACAGGCCCTGCGACATGTTATTGATCGCGACCCGCATGCGCCGATTGTCCACGCCCAGCTTTCGGGCCAGCACGGCCGTAGTGACCGCCATGGCAAGCATGGCAATGAGGGCGGCGAAGAACAGGGAGACCAGGAGCTCGGGGGCAGACTCCATCCCGACGCTGACCGGCAAGACGAAATGGAGCAAGGCAAAGCTGACCGCAAAGCTGACGATGCCGGTCAACATGACCGTACGCCAATCGCGCGCGGATGCGTGTGCGGACGTAGTCTCGACCATGTTCGCGCCCAGGTAGGTGCGGACGGTATTCCCCAACCTGTTTTTTTGCAGTTAATTGCCGGGGATAGCTGGTTAAGCAAAGCTTAATGGGCGGTGCCGGAGGGCGGGTGATGGCCAAGTTGCGTGCTGCGGAATGCCGTGAATTCATCAAGGCGGTGGTGGAAAAAGCCGACGCGATGGGCGTGCCGGTTTCCATTGCGGTGGTCGGGGCTGAAGGCCATCTGATCGCCGTGGAGCGTATGGATGACGCCGGCTTCATCACGCCCGAGACCGCCATCGCAAAGGCGTTCACCGTGGCGGCGTTCCGCTCGATGAGCCCGCGGTTTCCCGACGGGCTCGTCATTCAGCAATGGTTCAAGGAGCGCAATCCGCAATTGCTGGTCAGCCTCGCCGCAATGACCAATGGACGCATCGCTGCCAGCGGCGGTTCGGCGCCCGTGTTCAAGGGCGATGAATTGGTCGGCGCATACGGGATCTCCGGCGGCACTTCACAGCAGGATGAGGAGATGGCGGTCTATGCGCGGGCCAAGGCCGGCTGGGCCCATGCGCCTGAACACGACACCACCGACCCCGACGTGAAGGCGCATATCAACGCGCTCTACGCCAAGGCCGGCATCACCGACCACAAGCTTTGAATGGGAACGTCGCATGACCCAATCAACCGCTGCTCGCAACGAGGATCATGCCGTCTGGTCGGGACGCGTCGAGGACGACGCGCTTTTGCGCGGAGAGGGCCGCTTCGGCGATGATGTCAAACCGGAAGGCGCACTTGCCACTTTTTTCGTACGCTCGCCGCACGCCTTCGCGAAGATCGAGCGCATCGATGTTACAGCCGCAAAATCGGCGCGCGGTGTCGTAGCGGTCCTGACCGCCACCGACCTTGCACCTGCACACTATCATTCCATTTCGCACGGCCATCCGATTCCCGGCCGCGCGGGCAAGACTGCGATTTCGCCGCATCGGCCATCACTCGCCGAGACACGCGTAATGCACGTGGGCGAGCCGGTGGTCATGGTGGTTGCGGAGAGCGCGGCGATGGCGCAGGACGCGGCCGATAAAGTCGTGGTCGAATATGAAGCGCTGACGCCGGTTACCGACGCACGCGAAGCCGTCAAGCAGAGCGCTCCGCAGTTATGGCCTGAGGCCCCGGGAAATATCGGATTCGACTGGGCGGCGCCAGCCGATCCCGACGGTAAGAAGCAGGCCGCGCTCGATCGTGCGTTTAAGGAAGCCGCGCACGTGGTGCGTGTCGAGCTCGTCAATCAGCGCCTGATCGTTGCCTCGCTCGAGCCGCGATCGGCAAGCGCAAGCTACGATACCACCAGCAAACAGTTTACGTTGCGCGTCGGCACCCAAGGTGTTGCCAGTGTTCGCGGACAGATCGCCGGCGCGATGAACATCAAACCGGAAGAACTGCGTGTTCTCACCGAGGACGTCGGTGGGGCCTTTGGCATGAAAGGCTGGTGCTACCCTGAATACGTTCCGCTGCTGCACGCGGCACGCTTGCTGGGCAAGCCGGTGCACTGGGTTTCGACCCGTTCCGAGGCGTTTCTCACCGACAATCAGGGACGCGATTCATTCTGGACCGTTGAGCTTGCGCTCAACTCGCGCGGCCGCTTTCTCGGATTGCGCGTCGAATGCATCGGCAATCTCGGCGCTTATTTCACCGGCGTAGCGCATTTTGTCTTTACCACCCACATCTCAGGTTGCCTGCCGACCGTCTATGATATTCCGGTCGCGCAAGTGAGCACACGTTGCGTGTTCACCAACACGCTGCCGACCGGGCCGTATCGCGGCGCGGGCCGTCCGGAGGCGAGCTATTTGATCGAACGCGTGATCGATGCTGCGGCCGACGCGACTGGCATCGACGCCGCCGAATTGCGGCGGCGCAATCTGATCAAGCCGGAGAAAATTCCCTACACGACCGCCTTCGGCAATACCTACGACAGTGGAGACTTTCCGGCGATTTTCGAGCGCGCACTCGAAGCTGCGAGCTACGAAGGCTTTCGCGAACGCAAGAAGGCGGCAAAGAAGCAAGGCAAGCTACGCGGGATTGGCGTTGGCTGTTACCTCGAGATTTCCGGCGCGTTTCCCGAAGAAGCCGCGCGCGTCTCGTTTCCCGGCGGGAATGCAGTTCAGGTCAGTATCGGGGCCGGTGCCAGCGGGCAGGGACACAAGACAGTGTTTGGTGGCGTGGCGGCGCGCCGGTTGGGCGTTCCGGCAGAGGCGGTCACACTGCTCTCCGGTGATTCCGCGCGCGATGTCCCTGGTTTCGGTGCGGCCGCCTCACGCTCGGCCATGATGATCGGCGGTGCCCTCGCGCGGGTCACCGATGTGGTGATCGAGAAAGGCAAGCGTGTCGCCGCCATGTTGATGCAGGCGGGCGAAGACGAGATCAGCTTCAATGATGGCAAGTTCGGCGTGAAAAATTCAGGCCGCGAAGTCTCGCTGTTTGCAGTGGCGGAACGCGCTGCCGAGCTCAAGCGTCAGGGCGTGATCGCCGAGAGCCTCGATACCCAGGCCGGCATTAAAGTACCGCCCTCGTTCCCGAACGGTTGCCATATCGCCGAGGTCGAGATCGACCCGTCAACGGGCGGGGTTGAGGTGGTTTCGTACGTGGCGGTCGACGACTGCGGCAACGTGCTCGATCACACGATTGTTGAGGCGCAGATCCACGGCGGCGTCGCCCAGGGGCTTGGCCAGGCGCTGACCGAGAACACGGTCTACGACGCCGGCGGCCAGCTCGTATCGGGGTCGTTCATGGACTACGCAATCCCTCGCGCCGATTTGATGCCGCCAATGTCGGTTGCTCACCATCCCGTTGCGTGCCGGACCAACCCGCTCGGTGTGAAAGGCACCGGAGAAGCCGGCACCACTGCCGCGCCGCCGGCCGTCATGAACGCGATCCTCGATGCCCTGCCGAACGGGGCGCAGCTCGACATGCCGGCGACGCCGGCGCGCGTGTGGCAGGCGCTGCAGGACGCCGAATAGCGCCGCCGATCTGGAATTTTTCCAACGTCTGAATTTGTGAGACGCGCGAGCTATTGCGTCACGTCGATCTTCACAGCGGTGGTGATGGTCTCCCAGTGCTTCATTTCACCGTCGAGCCACGTCTTTGCATCGGCGAGCGATTTGTTCGGCACGACATTGAAATTCTGCTTGTTGAGCTTTTCGACCCCTTCTGGCGAACTCAGCGCCTTATTGACCGCCGTGAAGAGCGCTTCCAGCACCGGCTTCGGTGTTGCCGCCGGTGCAAACAAGCCGTTCCAGGCCACAGTACCCACATCGGCATAGCCGACCTCTGCCATCGTCGGAATGTTTGGATATTCCTTGAGCCGCGCATGATTGACTACCGCCAGTGGGCGGAAGTTTCCCGCCTGAACTTGTCCCGCCGTCGACGCGACGTTGAGGAATGCGGTCTGCACGTCGCCACGGAGCATGTCCTGGATTACGCCGGCAGCGCCATTCTTGTTCGGGAGCCCCACCAGGTCGAGGTCGCCTGCGCGCTTGGCAAAATAGGCCATGTCATAGTGCGGATAGGAGCCGATACCGACAGTGCCGTAGCGAATCTTTCCCGGATTTTTCTTGGCGTAAGCAATCAGCTCGGGAACTGACTTCACAGGGAAATCGTTCGCTGTCGTGACCATCAGGAAGGCTGGGATGTCGACCAGATTGGTTACCGCCACGACACTCTTGGCATAGTCGGCGCTCATCTTCTTTGCATAGATGATCGGCGTGATTGCGTTGGTCGAAACGTTCCCGATCATCAGCGTGTAGCCATCAGGCGCCGCCTTGACTATTTCGTCGATTGCCAACATGCCGAAGGCGCCAGGCTTGTTGAGCACGACAAAGGGCTGGCCGGTGATTTTCTGAAATTCGTCGCCGACAATGCGCGCAACGATATCCGTCGCGCCGCCCGGCGCGTAGGGCACGATCACTTTGACCGCGCGGCTCGGATATTTGTCTTGCGCCGCTGTGGCGGCGCTCAAGGCGAGGCTGACGAACAGCGCTGCGATCAAGCGTATCATGCAATCCTCCCACAGTTGCCGGACGTCGGAAATTCTTGCCGTTTCCGTTACGCAAAGCTTAGTTGGCCTTGATACCGTGCAAGCTGTGTGACGCGTCCTTGACGGTGAAAAAGACGACATCGCCAGCAGCTGTCGCCTTGCCTGCGTGCACCGTGTTGGCGGGAATGTAGACGACCGACCCGGGCGTCACATCCATTTCCTTCCCGCCGATATTGGCGTGGAAGGTTCCTTCCAGGATGTAGATCCACTGCTCGTTCGGATGCGAATGCGGCTCGGCACCGGTGCCGGCCTTCATCCGCATCAGACCGACGATCATGCGATCACCTTCGACGCATGGCCCGTGCGCTGTCGAATAGGCAGGACCGCCCATGATTTTCTGCACTGTCCCGAGATCGAAGACATATTCGCCTGGAGCTGCGCGTTTGGCGCCTGGCGTACGTGCGGCCGGCTGATTGGACATGGCGTTCTCCTCAACTCACTTGTTTGCAAGATGTTAGTTGACGCTGCGCGGTCGCGCCAGTAGAGGCGGGGCTCGGTATCGCGTTCGACGCGGCACCGCCATTCGGCCAAGGTCGCTCTTAAGCCCTTGCGCGCCACGATTCGGGGACCAATCACTCATGATGCGGATTCGTTTCGCGGTCGTCGTGCTGGCCTTTTCCTGGCTTGGCGGTTGTGCCGATTCCTATGCGCCCAAAGGGGAGCCGAGTTTCTACCGCAACCTGGCACTGCCGGGTGCGGAACTCGATGCGGCCGCCGCGGCCTCGATGATCTCGGGATATCGCGCCAACAACGGATTGCCCGCGGTTGCGCTCGATACTGAGTTGATGCGGCTCGCGCAGGCGCAGGCCGAGATCATGGCCAAGCGCGACAAGCTCGACCACGGGGCCGGCAAACCCTTCGTGCAACGTCTGAAAGCCTCCGGCTATGATGCCAAAACGGCAGCCGAGAACATCAGCGCCGGCTACCATACACTGGCTGAGGCGTTTTCCGGCTGGCGCGACTCGAGCCCGCACCGGGCCAATATGCTGCTCGCAGGCGCTACCCGCATGGGTATCGCCGCGGTCTACACACCGGCTTCGAAGTACAAGGTCTATTGGTCGTTGATCCTGGCCGAACCGGACGGAAACAAGAGCTAGCGCAATCGGTTTGCCTGCTGGCTTCACATCAGATTGAATTGGGCCGCGAATAAGAAAGGGAGCGCAATGGGCAGCCTCGGCCTTTCGTTGATTGCATTTGCATGCATTTTCGGAGCGACGCTGCTCGGCATGTATCTTCGCGTCCTGTTGCCGGCGGAGCATCTGAGTACAGAATCGAGGGATGCGATCAGGCTCAGCATGGGCGTTATCGGGACCATGGCCGCGCTCGTGCTCGGTCTCCTGATCGCATCAGCAAAGGGTACGTATGATGCGAAGAACAACCAGATCAAACAGCTGACCGTCGATGTTATCGTTCTCGATCAGCTTCTCGCTCAATACGGTCCCGAAACTCACGCCCACCGGGATCTTCTGCGCCGCGGCGCCGCTTCATTGGCTGATCGAATATGGAGCGAGCGCGATGTAGCGACGGCCACTAAAACGGCTTTCGCTATGACCGGCGAAGCAGAGGCTTTCCTTCACAAGGTCGAAGAACTTGCGCCGCAAACCGAGGTCCAGCGTTCTATCCGGGCGCGAGCGATCACGACGCTTACGGACCTGGCCCAGACGCGCTTGTCGCTTTATGCGCAACCTGGCAATGCAATCCCTTGGCCGTTCCTGGCGCTGCTGGTGTTCTGGCTCGCGATCATATTTGCGAGTTTCAGCCTGTTTGTCGCGCCCAATCCGATTGTCGTAGTCTCGTTTTTTGTTTGCGCGTTCTCTGCTGCCGGAGCGCTCTTTCTTATTTTCGAACTCGACAGGCCCTTCACCGGGTTGATGACAATTTCGGATCTACCGCTGCGCCACGCGCTCGGGCCGATTTGATCCTGCTGGACCTCGTCCGGTCTGCTGACTAGTTTGGGGCCATGCCGTTACTGCCTCGCGTCAAGGATTACGATTCTCTCTATCGCCAATTTCGCTGGCAGGTGCCGGCCCGTTACAACATCGGGGTCGATGTCTGCGACCGCTGGGCGGCAAATGAACCCGATCGCCTCGCTATCCTGCACGCACGCCCGGATGGGCGCGACGACCACATCACGTACGGCTGGCTGCGTGAAACGTCCAACCGGCTCGCAAATGTGCTGCGCGCACGGGGGATCGCGCGTGGCGATCGCGTTGCGATCCTGCTGCCGCAGTCGCCCGAGGTCGCTGCCATCCATATCGCGATCTATAAACTTGGCGCAGTGGCGCTGCCGCTGGCGGTGCTGTTTGGTACTGATGCGCTGGCTTATCGGCTACAGAATTCCGGCGCTGCTGCGTTGATCACCAATGCGCGTGGTGCAGAACGCATCGCCGAAATCAGCAAAGAGCTGCCCGCGCTCAAGGTGCTTTTGTCTCTCGACGGCGCCGGCAATGGCGCGCTCGGATTTTCTGATGAATTGGCGCGTGCGTCGTCGCAATTCACGCCGGTGGATACATCCGCCGACGATCCGGCGATGATGGTCTACACCTCCGGCACCACCGGCCAGCCGAAAGGCGCTTTGCACGGCCACCGTGTGCTCATCGGCCATTTTCCCGGTGTTGAAACGCATCACGATTTCTTCCCGCAACCAGGCGACCGCATCTGGACGCCGGCAGACTGGGCCTGGGCAGGTGGCTTGCTCAATGTTTTATTGCCCGGCTTGCACTATGGCGTCCCGGTCGTGGCTCGACGGTTCGAGAAATTCGATCCGGAGGAGGCCTTCGCGCTGATCGCGCGCGTGCAAATCCGCAATGCCTTCATCCCGCCGACCGCGTTGCGCATGTTACGCGCAGCGCCGAATCCAAAGGGTCGCCATGCCATCAATATGCGTTCAATCGGCTCCGGTGGGGAATCGCTCGGCGCGGAAACCTACGAATGGGGCAAATCGGCCTTCGGTCTGGTGATCAACGAATTTTACGGCCAAACCGAATGCAACATCGTGCTCGCGGCTTGCGGCGCGATCGGCGTGTCAAAGCCGGGCGCAATCGGCAAGCCGGTCGCCGGCCACACCGTCGCAATCATCGACGCGGCTGGAAATCCGCTGAAAGTCGGAGAACCGGGTCAGATCGCTGTCAAACGGCCCGATCCCGTGATGTTCCTGGAGTATTGGGGCAAGCCGGAAGCCACGCGCGACAAGTTCATCGGCGAGTGGATGACGACCGGCGATCAGGGTGTGGTGGACGAAGAGGGTTATGTCAGTTTTGTCGGGCGCGATGACGACGTCATCACGTCAGCCGGCTTCCGCATCGGACCGGGCGAGATCGAAGACTGCCTCATCCGTCATCCCGCCGTGGCTCTCGCCGCGGCGGTTGGCAAGCCCGACGCGCTGCGCACTGAAATCGTC